>JBPYEE010000510.1:0-2107 GCA_051985095.1 Vicinamibacterales bacterium
ACGAGCTGGGCCGTTCAGGAGAGCTGCGGGTTGGCACGCGATCAGATCCATCGCAACGTAACTCGCGCTTCTGACCCGATGCGTTTCAGAGGATGTCGTCGCCCTGCCGCGCGAACCGCGTGGCGCCGGTGAGTGCGGTTTTCGCACACGGGCGCGCGTCGCCTCGATTGGCGGATGCTGTGCGACACGGACACCAACGCCGGAGCGGTCGTCGACGCCCCAATTGTGACGAGGGCGGCGCCACCGGCTCGACGGCGAGCGACAGCGAACCGAGCGGCGAGGAGCAGAGAGACTGCGGCGGTGAGCGTGGGTCGTCGTCCGTGGCTTCGCTCAGAAGAGGAGCCACCGCTAGCCGTCCACGCCCTTTCGTCGAGGAGGAGCTCCAGTCGACACACCGAACATCGATAGATCACATTCGGGCGCGGCGCATTTTCGTTGAATCGATGCGTGATCTGCGTCGAGCACGCCGGACAGCGCCACGGCATAAACGGGTCCGAACGCTACACCCGCGCGGGTGCACGTTCAAGCAAAACAGGCGTAAATGAATGTGGCGTCATGACGACCGGTTCCTTCCATCGACGACGCATGCCTCCGGCCTCAGCGATCACCTTTGAAGAGCGAGTACGGATCGATTGCCTGACCCTGCCACCAGTGATGTTCGGCATTCAACTGAAACACAGCGAAGTGTAAATGGGGTGCCCCCGGCGGCGCATTGCCCGAAGTGCCGACATAGCCGATCACCTGTCCTTGCGCGACGTGTTGTCCCTCGCGGAGCCCGCTCGCGTAACGTTCGAGGTGTGCGTAGTAGTAGCAGAGACGACCGGTCGGATCGAACTGATAGATCGTGTTACCGCCGCCGCCCTTGCTGTAGAACAACTTCGCGATTGAGCCGTCCTCGACGGCATGAACGGGCGTATCCCGCGGCGCGAACAGGTCGACGGCTTCATGGCGATGTCCATCGCGGCGCTGAGAGAAGCCGCCCTTCATGGCTTCGACATCGACGCCGTCGAGCGGCATCCGGAGTTGTTTCGTTGGCGATGACGGTGGGTCGTCATCGACGAACTCGACACGCGTGCCTGGCTTGACGAGCGATGCCAGATGGGCGGCGTCCCAGTTGGTCAGCCGCACGCAACCGTGGGACTCGGTCAGTCCAATTCGGCCTGGCTCCGGCGTGCCGTGCAGGCCGTAGTGATCAAGACTCAGATTGATCCAGACAACGCCGACTGGATTATTCGGCCCCGGCTTGACGGTGACCTTTGAGTCCTGAGGGGCCGCATCCCAGAATCGCCGCGGGTTGTAATGAAACGCCGGCCGCCAATCGATACCGGTGACGCTCCAATTGCCTGGCGGCAGCGGATCGTGGACACTGCCGGTCGTCACTGGCGCAAAAAACAGAAGCGTGCCATCCGCGTGGATCGCCCGCAAGGCTGACTCCTCGCGCGAGACTCGAATCATCACGTCTTCGGCAGTCGGATCGAATGATGGTTTGGAGTTCGGATCGAAGGGCGGCACCGCTGGAACCCGAATCTCGCGTCCCGTCGCAATTGGCGCGCGGGGATTCAACTGACGTAGGAGCGCGGGCGAGGCATGGAAGCGTTCGCCCAGCATTTCGAGTGCGGACCGATACCCCAGCGACTGCAGCCTTGCCTGTTCCACGATTCTCACAGGAATCTCTCTTACGAAGGGTCCATTCACGTCTGCGGTGGTAATCGTGTACGGCTGAAGAATCGGCTGTCCGGTGTCGCCGCCGAGCGCGCGCCACGTACTACAATCGGGTTCGCCTGTGGTGGCCACATGGCGCGTTGCTTGAAACGCCGTCAGCGCGTGCCTGAGATTGTTGCTGGGTCGGCCGTCGATTTCACCCACCGAGAATCCATGGCGATCTAGCAGGACCTGAAACGAGAGGAAGTTGCCGCAGGGCAGTGGCGGTCGTTTGCGCCCAGGCGACATCTGGCGAGCCGATCTGGGCTTCTGGCCTGTGACTCGAGTGAAGGAGGGACTCACTCCTGCGCTGCTCGCGACCATCACGAGCACGAACATGCCGATGCACCCGCACATCAAGAGGAAACGAGTGCAATCGATGTTCCCGATTTAATGCACGCACGGT
>JBPYEE010000511.1:0-8641 GCA_051985095.1 Vicinamibacterales bacterium
TCGCTGGGTGAAGGCGTCACAGACCAAGCCCGGCAATCCGAAGATCGTGCATCACGCCGTCACGAGCCTGATGGACGATGGGACTGGTCAGCCCGGCGGCGAGTTCGAAGAGTACGCGGTTGGCAAGTACGGCGACATCTTTCCGGACAACACAGGTCGGTTCATGCCGGCCAACGTCAAAATCCGGTTCGACATGCACTACTTCGCGATCGGCAGCGAGCAGCGCGATCGCACGTCGCTCGGCGTGATTTTCTATCCGAAGGGCTATGTTCCGCACTTCAAGGTGCAGGCGGTGAATTTCCGGAATATGCCGAATGATGACCTCGACATTCCGCCAAACACCGTGGTGCGACACGATGCCTACTTCCGACTGCCTCGAGCGGCCCGTATTTCTGTGTTTCAACCGCACATGCACATGCGCGGCAAGGCGATGACCCTTGAGTCGATCAATCTGGACAACACGGTCACCGTGCTCAGTTCCGTCGATCATTTCGATTTCGGATGGCACGTGCCGTACATCTATGCGGACGATTCTGCCCCGCTGCTGCCGGCGGGCACGGTGCTCCACGCGATCGCGCTGCACGACAACACCACTGCGAATCGCCGCAATCCTGACCCCAACATGTGGGCGGGCTACGGCGAGCGTAGTGTCGACGACATGCTGCAACTCCGTTTGCAACTCGAATACCTGTCCGACGACGAGTACAAGCAATTAATTGAGGAGCGGCAGAACAAGCAGAAAGCGACGATGACCGGCGGCGGCGGTCAGCAGCAGCGCTGATTCGCGCTTGTCGCGCAGGCGCCCGCTTCTCAAATCAACAACGTCTCAACGGCTCTTTGGCGCACGCGCCAAAGAGCCGTCATTTCAGTTCTTTCGGATTCCTGAGCAAGCTTGCCGTGTCCGCGTGCGAGTGCCGCATCGCGTAGTTCCAGGCGCTCGCGCCTGAACTGTCGAACACGTCCGCACGAGCCCCGCGACGCAACAGAACACGGGCCAGGGCGGTGTTGCCGTTTTGGGCGGCTCCCATGAGCGGAGTCCTCCCTTGATTGTCTGCGGCATTCACGTCGGCGCCGTGAGCCATCAGGAACTCGACGACGGCCGGTTCGTCGTCGAACGCGGCTTCAATGAGTGCGCTCGTTCCGGAGTGGTCGCGCGTATCGACGTGCAGGCCGCGGCCCAAAAGCAGCGAGACCGTTTCCAGGTTTCCTTCGGAGGCGGCGATCACCAACAGTTCGGTGCGGCCCGTGGCCGCGCCGGCCGTCACGAGACGCTCAGCCGCAGCGAACTGACGAGAAAACGCGGCATACATCAGCGCGCTCTGGCCGCTCTCGTCGGCGGCGTCCACGTCAGTATGAGCGGCAATCAGAGCGTCGACCACGATCGTGTTGCCAGCTTGCGCGGCGGCCATCAACGTCGTACGTCCGTGCGGGTCTTTGGCCGTTACGTCAGCTCCGTTCGCCAGTAGCGCCCGCACGACATCAGCGTGACCTCCGAAGGCTGCCGCCATCAACGCGTTCGTCCCTTCGCGCGTTTTCGCATTGACGTCTGCGCCGCGTGAGATCAAAAGACGCACGATGTCGAGGCGGTTCGAGGAAGCCGCCCGCATCAGCGGCGTAATCCCCTCCCGGTCCCTCGCGTTGGTTCGCGCCCCGGCGTCGAGCAGGCGGCGCGTGATCTCGATCCCCCCTTGTTGCGCGGCGAGCATTAGCGGCGTGACACCATCATTGTCGGTTGCATCGACGACGGCATGACTTGCCAGCAGTGCCTCGCCGATTTCGCCCCGCGACGGCTGGAGCGCCGCGTATGCCAGCGGTGACAGTCCTTCGGATCCGGCGAGGTTGACATCGATATCTCGGGTACCCAGGAGAGTGCGCACGATGACCGCGTCGCCCCGGATGACGGCGTAGATGAGCGGTGTAAATCCCTCGGGATTCCGAGCGTTTACCTGGGCGCCCGCGTCGAAGGCACGACGCACCTCGTCAACGTTCCGGACCGCGATGGCGCGAAACAAGCGGTCAGTAGGATCGTCGCCCTGACTGGCGTGGACCTCCGAGGTGTGGACAGCGTGCAGCGCGACAACCAGCGTGACGATTACGAATGTGCGCACTCGGAGATGATACTCGACGCGGCACGGTGGAATACGGCGCGACTCACTCGCACCACCCTGGAGGATCGCTAGAGGCCTTGATCCGACGTCATCGTTTCATTTGAGTCAAGTTTTCAGGCTGCACGTTTGGCTTTCGTTATTCTCGAAGTCATATACGCCAACGGAACGGGCGGCGATGTTCCACGACACAGCGATGCGCGTCTACAGACTCGGTCGCATTTAGCGTTCGGAAACTCGACGGAGGCCGCGTCGTAGGGAGGTCAAATCGTCGCGCGCATCCGCAGCGCTCGGATCGAGGACGAGCGCGCGTTCGAATTCGGTGCGCGCATCGGGGATGTTGCCCTGTTCCGCCAGCGCGCGTCCGAGCAGGTCATGCGCGCCCGGATCGTTGGGGCGCAGCATCACCGCGCGTCTGGCGTGCACCGCGGCTTCGCCGGCACGGTGACGATCGATCAGCGCGTGCGCAAGGTTCTTTTGCAGTTTGCCGTTTTCCGGGTCTAGATCGACGGCGCGGTGTACACGGCTGAGCTCGCTCCGCTGAAGCCGGAGAATCGGCGCGTCCAGAAATTCACCCTTACCGGTTTCGTGCCACTCCCGGTGGTCCCCAAGACCCACTGAGTCAAGTCGTCGAAGCGGCGCTCGCTGATCGAACATGACTCAGCTTACGGGTGGAACGTTCTGAGCACGGCGAGCACGAACGCCGCGGCGGCCGCCTGCAGCCACAACTCGGTCGACTCGCGCAGGCCCATCAGGCCGGCACAGACCAGGACGGCAGCAAGCGCCAGTAACCGCCAGTACAGATCCTCGCGTTGCTCGATCGGCTTTGGCGTCGCGCGGCGGCGCAGAACGTCGACGATCGTCGCGGAAATGTCTCGGTCCGCATCGCGACCAAGCTCGTGGTAGCTGCCGCCCGCCTTGCCTGCAATCGTTTGCAACGCCTCGCGATCGAGTGCCGCATGGACTGGCGTCCACTCTGCGCCCGAATCGTCCGGCGGCCGCTCCGGTTCGGGAATGAACCCACCGGCCGGCGTGCCGACGCCGACCGTGTAAATCGGAATGTGCCGTGCGTTGGAGAGCGTCAGCGCCCGCTCCGCGTCGCCGCTCCACGCCTGGCCGTCGGAAATCAGGACAAACGCTTTGACGTTCGGCGATCGACCATGAAACTGCTCATCTTTGTCGATGAGGCGAAGCCCCCACCGGATTCCGCTCTCGATGTTGGTATCCCAGGTGGTTTCATTCTCGAGCGCAAAGGGTGGACGATCGCTCAGATGATCGAGAAAGAAAAAGAATGTGTTTGCGTCGTTCGTCAACCGGAGTTGTGGCGTCGCGATCCGGGCGAATACGGCAAGCGCCAACCGATCGTTACGCCAGCTCAACGATTCACCCAGCGTTCTGACGAACCGCATGGCCCGCTGCCAGCGATCGCCGTCGACGTCGCTGACGCGCATCGAGGCGGATCCATCCTGAAGCACGATCAAATCAACACCGGCAGTGCGCACCACCGACGCGACGGCCTGCGGTCGCGCGAGCGCAACAATTAGTAGGGTGGAGGCGAGCAGGACGCAGACCCAGAAGAGTAGATCGCCGAACACCGGAAACCGCTCCCGGACGGGAATCAAGCGCGCGCGGGCGGCGCGGCGGCGATCGCGCAGCCGCGTGCCCAACTGCCACATCCACAGAACCAGAAGCGCTGCGGGCAGCACGAGCAGCCACAGCGTCTCGGGTGCTTCGAAGCGAACCGACGAGAGGTCGATGCCGAGCGGTTTCACTCAGCCCTTGTGCGCCTTGGGCGTTCCCTTGCCCGCCTCCTTCGGTCCTTCCATTCGTTCCTCGGGCTGCTTCGGGATTAACATCCTGAAGCGTTTCATATTCCGATCTTCCGGCGGGCCACCCGACTTGCCGTGCATCGACATCCGATCCTGCTCGATTGCTTCGACTGTCTTTGTTTTCATCAGGAAGTTCCGTAGATCGGTGACGTACTCGTAATCGTACGCGGCGTCGATGAGTTCCGGCTTCTTGTCGAGAACGCGCGCGTATCGTTGCAGTACGTCATTGAGGTACTGGATTGTCGTAGCGCGATCGTGTCCCTGAAGGCCGGCGCGGTAGGCGCTATTGGCCGATATGAACCAGATCGCGGGGTCTGCATCATCCGCCGCGACATCCCGTGACTGCCAGTACGCCGCGCTGGCGAGGCGTTCGCGCACCTCGACGTACAAGCGACTGAACCACGGAAAACGGCGGACGACGGTCATCGACCGCTCGATGGATTGGTAGTCGGCGAGCGCGGTGGCGTCGAGGGTCACAAGCTTTTCGTCTGCGCCCGCGAGGCGCTGCTCCCAGACGCTTGCCTCCCAGCAGAGGAGCGTTGCGGTGGCCGCGAGCACGATCGCGGCAGCATACCGGAGTGACGTGATCATGGAAATCTCCTGAAGCACGGGAACACGAGGCGCAGCGCGAGCGCAACGATGCAGAAGCCGAAAGCGGCGGCCGCGTACGGGGAGAAGCGTGCCTGCTGCACGGTGTACTCCGTCACTTCGATTTTGCCGCCGGACAACCGATCGATATCGTGGATGGCATCGAGGATCGCTTGCTCATTGGCACCGGCATAGAACTTGCCGCCGGTCCGCTCCACCGCCGGTTTCCAGATTTCATCGGCCACGACCGCGCCAGCGCCTTTGTTGTAGCTCGTACGGATGAAATAAACGGGGATGTGCGCTTCAGTCGCGCTGTGCAGAATGTCTGTGACGGAGCGACCGTGGACCATGACTTGCGTGTCCTGGCCATCGCTGAAAATGATCATCGCATTGCCGGACGCTTTCAAGAAATCGAAGGCGCGAAACAGATCGATCCCCTGCTCAATGGCTTGGGCGATAACAGTGCCCTTGTCGGGAAACTCACGAAACTCATCGACATCACCGATGAGGGACACGTTCAACAAGACGTTGTCGTAGTCGTTGGTGAACGGCGTGATGACATAGGCCTCGTCGCCGAACTCGACGAGCGCGATCAAATCGCGGTACCGGCCTTTCATCCGCAGCTTGACGAAATACTCAGCGGCGGACACGTTGGTCGAGAACGCCATTCCGCCGGCAACGATCGTCGACGACGAGCTGAACGGCGTCATCATACTCGCCGAGGCGTCCAGGAGTATCGCGATACGGCGGCCCGGATAACTCAGTTCGCGACGGACCAGGCCGGTGTACGGATCAGCGAGCGCCACCCACAAGAACCCGACGCCCAGCAGGAAGGGGAGCAGCGCGCCATGACGGATCACGGCGGGCCACGACCGCGCCGTCATGAGCGGGACAACGCTGGGAAGCGCCATCCGTCGCCGCGTGCTCGAACGGGTCGTGACGCGGCGCAAGAGGCCGCCGAAGGTCAACGCGAGGAAGACGACGACAGCCAGCCGTGCGGTGTCCAAATGGACGAAATGGAGATCCGTACTGTCGATGCCGCGCCAGCCGAGCAGGTATGTTTTGACCGTATCGGCAATTGCGGCAGCTACGCGTTCCATGGACGGAGCGCTACGAACGCCTTTGCCGGCCAGCGGCGAGCGATGGTGAGTTGTCGAATCGCCGCGGCACCGCCCGCGAGTGCCATATCGAGAGCCTCAGAGTCCGACACCGCTTGTCGGCCGTAGTGTGCGGCCGTGACGGTGTTGAGTGCAGCCTGCAACCGCTCCAACGGTTGCCGTTGACCATTGAGCGAACCGTTTGCGTTCGCAAGGGCTCTGGTGGTTGTCGCCGCTGAAACAAATACTCGAGATCCGCGCCACCGGCGCGCCGGAACCGCCAATTGACCGGGCTGCGGCGCAAGGTTGGCCGGCGCTGATTGCTGCCGGACCTGCGCCGACATGGCGTACGCTGCGCCGATCCGAAGGGCGGCTGCCGCGCGCCCGGTCAATCCCTCGCTCCATCCCGTCAAATCCTTCTCCTTCGCGACCATCTGGAGTTCTGCCAGCGCACGGCGCAACACGCGCCGATCGGAAACGAGGCGCCGTGACGCGGAGGGCGCCGCGCTTAGTCGGCGTGCGCCGAACACGATCGCGCCGATGATCGTTGCCGCCGTAACGCCGGCGAGTGCGATCGCGGTGACCTGCAGGACGGACGCCCGGAAACGGCGCGCGGCGATGTCGCGGAACACTGCCTCCGGCGCATCGCGGATGCCGACGCTGTCATCCGGAACAAGCGAGAGTACGCGGACCGATAACGGCGGAAGGACGTAGGTGCGGGTGAGCCCCTCGACCGATTCGCCGTTCACATGGATCAGCGAGGTATAGCCAATCGGCAGCGGCGGGATGGCGACATCCTTGCCAAACAGGTCGTTTGACATCATGCGCAAGGTGTACTCGTACTGGAAAAAACGGCGATCGCCGGACCTCAAGTCCGACACATGGGACCCGTCGAGCACTTCGAAGGGTGTGAATTGAACGACTGCTGGGTCCAGATGGCTCTGGTCGGGCACGATCGTGAGCGAGGCGGATTCGACAACTGCGCACGTCACGACGACGGAAAAGTGCTCACCGACCCGGACGGCTGTTCGGTTGGTGCGCCACCAGCATTCGATTGGTGGCACTTCGGATGCCGTCGTGTGGACTGCGAATGCGACCGCAACGAGCGTTGCGGCAGCGATCAACCGCCGGCGTCCGGTCATCGATGGGATCGGTCGGCAGATGCCTGGATGAATCGCGGTAGTGTAGCGTACAGACTACGGCTACCCGCGAGGCGCCACCGTCCGCGACGATGCACCACAACCATTCGGGTGCGTGTCACCGAGTCGGGCAACCACGGAAGAGTACGGGTGGTTCGCAAGACACGGGTGAATGGCGATTTGTAAACGATTGTCTACTGTCGACGTCGGCAGCGTTCCTGGACGCGGGACGCCATCAAACGGATTGTGAACTCACGGGCTGCTGAATATACTCCACACTGGATAATCCGATGCTTTCCATCGGGCCCTCTACCGCCAGTCATGACCCTGTTGATGAAAGGGAGGCAGTTTATGCTCTCGTGTTCCGAATCATGGGTTCGAGCGGCTCGCTTGATTTCGCTGAGCGTGATTGCGGGCCTGGTAGCGACGAATCCGACCGCGCACGCCCAGAGTAGCGCGGCCAAGCCGGGGCAGGTGACGTTCAGCAAGGACGTTGCCCCAATTCTGCAGAAAAACTGTCAGAACTGCCACCGTCCGGGCATGATGGCACCGATGTCGCTGTTGACATATCAAGACGCACGGCCGTGGGCACGGTCGATTAAAGCGAAGGTCGCCGCTCGCGATATGCCGCCCTGGTTCATCGATCGGAATGTCGGTATCCAGAAATTCAAGAACGATCCGTCGCTGACCGATGCGGAGATCGACACGATTGTGAAATGGGTCGATGATGGCGCTCCGCAAGGCAATCCCGCAGACATGCCACCACCGAAGAACTTCGGCGATCTCGACACGTGGCACATCGGCAAGCCGGACGTCGTCGTTCAGATGCCGAAGCCGTACATGCTGAAGGCCCGTGGCCCGGACGAGTTCGCCGACGTGACGGTCGATCCAGGCTTCAAAGAAGATATGTTCGTGACCGCCATCGAGACGCGCCCGATCGAGATGGTGGGCTACAAGGTCATCCACCATGCGACGTCGAACATGATCGAGGACGAGGATGATCCGACGGGCATGTTCTTGAATGAGTACGCGATCGGAAAGGCCGCGGATGTGTACCCGCCCGAGTCGGGACGTCTGATCAAGGCAGGGTCGAAAATCAATTTCAATCTGCACATGACGCCGAACGGCGAGGAAACGCCGGTTCGCGTTCAGTTGGGCCTCAAGGTGCTACCGAAGGGCGTCGTCCCGAAGAACGTGGCGTTTACGCAACACATGGGCGATGTAAACGATTTGGACATTCCGGCCGGCGCCGTCGTCCGAAACGATGGGTACTTCCGGCTGCCGAAGCCCGCACTCGTTTCCGCGTTTCAGCCGCACCTGCACATGCGCGGGAAAGCGCAATGTATGGAGGCGATCTACCCGGACATCCGCGCGGATTCCGCGCGCCCCGGCCCTGCGCGCACCGAGATGTTGAGTTGCGTGAGCCGTTTCAACTTCGACTGGAGCGTCACCTACCCGTACGCGGATGACGTCGCACCGTTGTTGCCGGCCGGCACCATCATCCATATCATTTCGTGGCACGACAATTCTTCAGCAAACAAGAACAACCCGATGCCGACGACGTGGGTTGGCCAGGGTCCGCGGTCGATCGACGACATGAGTTTCGCGTGGGTCAGTCTGACGTATCTCGATCAGGCAGATTTTGATCAGCGCGTGGCAGCCCGCCAGAAAGCGGCGGCTACACAAGAATAGGAATTCTGCCCCACCGCACCACCCAGAAGATTGGGACGGACGCGCGGCGGTTGGACGCCAACCGCCGCGCGTTGCTCGCCGGTTGAAGCGACGATCTTACCGACGGAGGACTGAAATGAGGACGCGACCTGGTTGGCCCGTGTTGATCGTCGTCGGCGGCCTGATCCTCGCATCGCAACTGCTCGGAGCTC
>JBPYEE010000512.1:0-7448 GCA_051985095.1 Vicinamibacterales bacterium
AAATACGCACCGAACGCGCCCGTCAGGATCCCGAGCTGTCCCTGGAGCATCGACACGTCGACGAATTGGCCTTCGCCGCTCTTCTGTCGCGCATGGAGCGCCGTCAGGATGCCGAACGCTGCGTACATGCCGGCCGTGATGTCGGCAATCGACACGCCCGCGCGAACGCCGTCACCGCCGGGCTCGCCGGTGACGCTGACCATCCCGCTCTCCGCCTGCACGATGAGGTCGAGTGCTGCGCGATCGCGGTAGGGTCCATCCTGGCCGAACCCCGAGATCGAACAGTAGACGATCCGGGGATTGCGGACGCGCGCGTGCTCGTAGTCGATGCCCAACCGGGCGACGGCGCCGACGCGCAGATTCTCGAGGACGACGTCGGCACTCTCGAGCAGGCGGAAGAACAGGGCGCGGCCGTCGGGATGCTTCAAGTCGATCGCCACGCTTTTCTTGTTTCGATTCAGATTGACGAAATACGCCGACTCGGTCCCGTAGAAAGGGGGTCCCCATTCCCGCGAGATCTCCCCCTCGGGCGGCTCGATTTTGACGATCTCGGCGCCATAGTCCCCGAGCATCGTCGAAGCGAAGGGACCGGCCAGCGCGTGCGAGAGATCGAGTACGACGATGTCGTCAAGCGCGAGAGACATGGCCGACGATTGTAGAATGACCGGCATGGCCGATGCAGTCCTCGTGTCGACGGCGCGCACGCCGCTCTGCAAGAGTTGGCGCGGCGCGTTCAACATGACCCACGGCGCCGATCTGGGCGGCCACGCGCTGCGGCATGCCATGGATCGCGCGCGCGTCGATCCCGCGGAAGTCGAAGACGTGATGATGGGCTGCGCGAATCCGGAGGGGGCGACGGGACGGAATATCGCGCGGCAAATCGCGATTCGCGCCGGATGCCCCGTCACCACGGCCGGCATGACGGTGAATCGTTTCTGCTCCTCGGGTCTGCAGACCATCGCGATCGCCGCGCAGCGGGTGATGAGCGGCGAGGGCGACATCTACGCAGCCGGGGGAGTCGAGTCGATCTCGTGTGTGCAGAACGAGATGAACAAATACATGATTAACGACGAGTGGATCGTCGATCACAAGCCGGAGCTGTACTGGCCGATGCTGCAAACGGCCGAGTACGTCGCGCAGAAATACCGCATTCCGCGGGAAAAACAGGACGAATACGGGGTCCGCAGCCAGCAGCGCGCCACCGCCGCCCGCGCCGCCGGGAAGTTCGACGACGAGATCGTGCCGATGACGACGACCATGAAAGTCGTCGACAAGGACACGGGCACAGAATCGATCCACACCGTCACCGCGTTCCAGGACGAGGGCATCAGGCCCGATACGACGTTCGAAGGCGTTTCGCGAATCAAACCGGCGATCGAAGGCGGCGTCGTGGCCGCCGGCAACGCGAGCCAGTTCTCCGATGGGGCCGGCGTCCTGATCGTGATGAGCGACACGGCCGCCGCCCGGCGAGGACTGACACCGCTCGGCGTGTTCCGTGGATTCGCGGTTGCCGGCTGCGAGCCGAGCGAAATGGGTATTGGCCCGGTGTTCGCCGTGCCGAAGCTGCTCAAGCAGAGTGGCACGACCCTCGAGGACATCGATCTGTGGGAGCTCAACGAAGCGTTTGCCGTGCAGGTCATTTACTGTCGTGACCGACTCGGCATTCCCGACGACCGCTTGAACGTGAACGGCGGCGCGATCGCGGTCGGCCACCCCTACGGCATGTCGGGCGCGCGCCTGGTCGGCCACGCGCTCATCGAGGGGCGCCGCCGCCGGGCCAGGAAGGTCGTCGTCACGATGTGCATCGGTGGCGGGATGGGCGCAGCAGGCTTATTCGAGGTGGTCTCATGATGACGGGGAAACTGACACGGCGCGAGGTACTCGGCTGGCTGGGGACGGCGGCAGGCGCCGCGATCGTTGGTGATGTCCGCGTGCAGAACGCCACGGCACAGGCGACACGGCAAACGTTTGACCGCGGTGCGGTGATTCGGACGCTGCTCAAGGATGTGGCGCCGGCGGATCTCACCGGATCGACGCTGTTCCACGAGCACCTCTCGATTCGCTATCCGCTCACCAGGGCCCTGGCCGAGCAGCAGGGCCGGCCGGTGCCCCCGAGCTTCAGCGACGACGTCCCCCTCATGGTTGAAGAAACAAAGCTCGCCAAACAGGACGGCGTAGGCTGCATCGTCGATGGCGGTCATCCGGACATGGATCGGGATCTCGCCGCGTTGAGGCGGATCGCCGCCGAATCGGGCGTGTACATCGTCGGAAGCGGCGGCTTCTACATGCAGCGGAACTACCCGCCCGAGATCGCCGCCAAGAGCGCGGATCAGCTGGCCGACGAACTCGCCCGCGACGCGAAGACCGAGCGGCTCGGCGCGTTCGGCGAAATCGGCCAGCAGGGCGGCGTGCTCACCGACGACGAGCGGAAAGTGTTTACGGCGGTGGCCAAGGCTCAGGTGAAAACCGGGCTGCCAATCTTCACGCACAACCCCTACACCGGCCTGCGCGTCACTGACCCGCCGGTCCCGATGGATGCGGCACTGAAGCAACTCGACGTCCTCGAATCAGGCGGCGCCGACCTTCGCCACGTGGCAATCGGCCACGTGTGCTGCCTGAACGACGTCACCGCGGAGATTCCGAAGCAGCTGGCCAGGCGCGGCGTGTTCGTCGGATTCGACCGCGTCGGGATCCCGATCGTGCCCGATGCGCAGAAGGTCACGACCATTCTCGCGTTTCTGGACGCGGGGCATGTCGATCACCTGCTGTTGTCATCCGATTTCAGCAACACCCGCGGCCTGAAGAAGAACGGCGGGCCGGGCATCGCGCAGACGGTCAGCGTGTTCGGGCCGATGCTCGTGAAGGCGGGGGTCTCCGAGGCCACCCTTCACCAGATTCTCGTCGACAATCCGCGCCGGTTCCTCGCGGTGCGGCC
Source organism: Vicinamibacterales bacterium (assembly GCA_051985095.1). Lineage (GTDB taxonomy): Bacteria > Acidobacteriota > Vicinamibacteria > Vicinamibacterales > CAVVIG01 > Gp6-AA45. Next base: position 2,936 of record JBPYEE010000512.1, read on the forward strand.
CAAGGTGTGACGCCGCGGCGGTCGACGGGACCTTCACCGCAATCGTCGACGCGCGCTCGCGTCTCGCCGTCCGATCGGGAGAGCTCGATCCGATAGTCGGCGTGCCACATGCATGCGTCTGGGACGACGAGGTGCTCGAAACGAAACGTCGCCCGGGCCGTCGAGTCCCGTCCGGTGACCGTGACATGACTGCCACGCGGCAGCCGTTGTCGCCACGACGCTATTGATATCGATCGGGGTTTCCCGTCCCGATGGGCTGTCAGCGTTGCGCGTCGGTCGAAAAACCGGCGAAATGTTCGAAATACGCTCGCAAACGTAGCTTTCCAAACCGACGCGAACGATGTTATTTTAGGTTCGACTCTGAACCTAAAATAGTCTCGCGGCTATCCAGGGTTCCTAAAATAGCGTGGACCGCGCAGCGTTCTCCCCCGAATGTCCGGGCAAGCTGGTCGACGTCCAGCCTGGCGTGTCGGCCTTCGTCCCCGACCCGCTTCCGACTGATCTGCCGCTCGGCAACACCTGCGTCCGACTGCTCGCCGACGCCGACCACGCGATCGGGCGCCTCGTCGGCACCGTCGGCCGCTCGGTCAACCCGTTCCTGATCGGTTCGCCGCTGCTCCATCGCGAAGCGATCCTCTCCAGCCGGATCGAGGGAACGATCGCCACGCCGACGCAGCTCGTCCTGGCCGAGGTCGGCGGCTCTGCGGCCATCGAACGCGACGGAGGAGAGGACGTGCGCGAAGTGCTGAACTACATCCGCGCAATGCGCTATGGCCTCGCATCGCGGCTGCCAATGTCGCTCCGCCTCATACGGGAGCTCCACGCCGCACTGATGAAAGGGGTGCGCGGCGGCCGGGACCGACCGGGCGAGTTCCGCGACGTCCAGAACTTCATCGGCCGTTCCGGCGCCTCGATCGCCGACGCCCGATTCGTCCCGCCACCGGTCCGCGCGATGTACGAGTGCCTCGACGCCTTCGAGAAGCGGCTGCACGCCGACAACGAACAACTGCCGCTGCTCGTGAAGCTCGCGCTCATTCATTACCAATTCGAGGCCATCCACCCGTTCCGCGACGGCAACGGCCGCATCGGTCGCCTGCTGCTCCCGCTCCTCCTCGTTCGCGAGGGTCGCCTCGACGATCCGGTGTTGTACCTCAGCGCGTACTTCGAGCGTCACCGCGACGAGTACCTCGATTTGCTGCTGGCCGTCAGCCAGAAGGGCGTCTGGCTCGACTGGGTGCGGTTTTTCCTACACGGCGTGCAGGAATCCGCTGTCGAGAGCCTCGAACAGGCGGAAGCGCTCCTGAAGCTCCGCCAGCGGTACCACGAGCGCTTCCGGGCGGCGCGTTCGTTTGGCATCCTGCAGCAGATGATCGACAGCCTCTTCGCGTCGCCGTCGATCACGATGATGATGGCCGCCAAGCGCTTCAAAATCACGCCGGCTGCGGCGTCAGCCAACATCCGCAAACTGCAGGAGGGCCGCGTGCTAAGGGAAATGACCGGCCGGAAACGCGATCAGGTGTTCGTCGCCGACGAGATCTTGCGTTTCATGGACACAGGCGCCCGATGATCGTCGACACGGCGGGCAGCGAGATCGGCCGAGGCCCAACGCGACGCGCCCGTCGAGCGCTCCGGCTGGACCTCTGGTGGGCCGCCGCCAGGCATGCGCTCGAATCGGAAGTCGTACAACAGCAGCCCTCGCGCTGGGTGTCGACGACCATCACGCAGGCATACCGATGCCGTCCTTTGACCAAGTTCACCGGTTGATCGCGATCAACCGGCGCTGAGGTATAGCCGTTGCTGGCCCCCGCATAAGTCGCGACATCGACGTTGTTCCGGACCCACGTGCGACCACGTCGCCGTTCGGCTGCTTCACGAAGCTGTCACGCCGGAGGTCGATGGGCGCCCGGCTCGGCCGAGAGCGTCCCGCCGATCGGCGCCGCGGTCACCAGAGCGGTAACTCCCCACAAGTGCCCTACGGCGGTCATTGCCGTCTTTGCGGCGGCGAGGCTCGCAGGGCCATCTGCAGGTTGGTCTGCGCGTCGGGGAAATCGGACTTGAGCGCGAGCGCGCGGCGAAATTCTGCGATCGCGGCGGCGAGATCACCTTTCGAGCCGAGCGCGATCCCGAGGTTGTTGTGCGCTTCGGCCATCTGGGGGTCAATCGCGAGCGCCGCGCGAAACTCGACGATTGCCTCGTCGAATTTTTCGCGCGCGAGGAGATCGACCCCCAGGTCGTAGTGCGCCGAGGCGTTGGACGGGTCGAGGGCGGCCGCTTTGTGAAGCGCCGCCATCGCCTCGTCGGGGCGCCCGGCGGTCGAGAGCGCATCGCCGAGATTGCGGTAGGCCTGGGCCGAGCCCGGGTCGAGCTCGATCGCCGCGCGAAACTCGGCGATGGCGTCGTCGACATGTCCCGTGTCGATGAGCGCGATGCCGAGATTGTTGTGCACGTCGGCCGACGCCGGTTCGGATGCGAGCGCCCGTTCGAAGTGCGGGACCGCCGCGGCGGCCTCGCCCTGGGCGAGCAGCAGATTTGCCAGATTGTAGTTCGCCGACGCGAAGGCCGGCTGCAGCGCCAACGCGCGGCCATACGCGGCTTGCGCCTCGGCGACGTGCCCCTGGCTGCGCAGCGCGGTCGCGAGGTTGTTATACGCGGGCGCGTAATCGGGCCGCAGGTCGATCGCTCGCCGGTAGTGCGCGATCGCCTCGTCGAGGCGATGGTCGGTCTGCAGCGCCGCGCCCAGGTTCATCTCGGTGACGGCGCGCATCTCCTCGGCGGAGACGACCGGCCAGTTCGTGAACACCACCAGGAGCGCGAGCGCCGCGATGGACAGGGCGCGCGGTTGGACCGCACGAATCCCAACGATGCCCGCGGCAGCGAGCAGCATCAACATCGGGACCAGAGGGTAGCGATAACGCGCGAATACATAGAAGAGGACGACGCTCGCGGCGTAGGCCGCGATGAGGGCATAGAGAATCCACAACCGGCGGCGGTCGGGCCACGTGACAACGAGTCCAATCGCTGCAAGCGGCACGAGGACGCCGAAGTGCCCAATCGGGCCGAGGATCCTGAGCGGCCACGACCACTCGGCATGCGTCGCCTGGCTTTCTGTGTCGATCATTTCGGTCGCGTTCGTCAGCAGAACGATCTTCCGTCCCACTAACCGCAGCCACGCGCCCGGCTGCGAGGTCATGAAGTCCAGAGCGCGGTCGGTCCAGTAGCTCGAGACCTCGCCCGGCGTGAGCCGGCGATGCAAGGCCTGCTCGGCCAGATCGGTTGCGTCCTGCCGTTCGTATTCGGGCGCGCCCCGCCCGTAGCGCAAGGATTGATAACTGCCGTCGGCGCCGGAATGGTTGCCGATGTAGAGGTTGGGGCCCAGCTGCGACGTGGTGATGTAGAAGCCGCCGCCGACGAGGCTGTTGCGGATCGCCACCGGCGCCACGACGACGGCTACGCCAAGCGCGAAGACGGCGGCGGCCTTCACGCTCGCGCGCGCGATGGCCCACGCGCCGATCACGGCGATGAACACGATCGCGTTTTCCCGGGTCAGCGTCAGTGCGCCGATCGTGAGGCCCAGCGACAACCAGTCGGACCGTTTGCGGGCGTCGCCTGCCGCCAGTCGTGCCACAAAATACATCGCGAGGCAGACGAAGAAGACGTCGAGCGTCGCCTTCTGCAGCAGCCCGTCGAAGAAGATCGCCGGCGCGTAGAGGGCGAGCATCAGCCCGGCGACCAGACCGGCTGCCGGCGAGAAGAGCCGGCGCGCCGCCGCGGCGATGAGCGTGCATGACGCGGCGCCGAGGATCGCCTGCACCACGCGGACGACGGTCAGGCTGCGGCCCGCCACCGCATAAATCACCCCGAGGAAGTACGGATAGAGCGGCGCCTGATAAAAGACGTCGCGGCCGATCCATTCACCGCGTGCGATCCGCTGCGCCCATTCGTCGTAGCCGCGCGAGTCGCCCATCAGCACGTCGAAGAAGGGCGCCCGGCGAATTTGCCAGACGTGGACGAGCCGCACGGCGAGCGCGACGGCGAAAATAGCGACGGCAGCCAACAGCGGTATGCTAGCGCATCGACGCATGCTGACCGCATTCCTCGCCGCGTCGGTGGCGCTGCAGGCCGGCGCGGGCGTGACGTTCAACAAGGACATCGCACCGATCGTGTGGGCGCGTTGCGCGCCGTGCCATCGTCCCGGCGAAATCGGCCCGTTCAGCCTGCTGACCTACCGCGATGTCCGGCAGCGGTTGACGCAGATCAAGATCGCGACCGAGCGGCGGATCATGCCGCCGTGGAAACCGCTGGCCGGCCGAGGCGAGTTCGAGGGCGAGCGGCGGCTGACCGATCGCGAGCTCGCGTTGATTGCGCAGTGGATCGACGCGGGGGCGCCGGAGGGCTCTGCCTCGGAGCGCACGGCGGGACCGCCCCAGGATTCGAGTCGCTGGCAGCTCGGCGTCCCTGATCTGGTCGTCACCATGCCTCAGCCGTTTACCGTCCGCGCCGACGGTGGCGACGT
>JBPYEE010000513.1:0-10365 GCA_051985095.1 Vicinamibacterales bacterium
CGTGATCGTGATCGACCTCGCGCGCGTTGGAACGGGCCGAGGACTCGACCTCGACCTGCTCGGGCGCGTCCGCGACGTCACCCCTGGTCTCGTGCTGCTGGCGGGCGGCGGCGTGCGGGGCGCCGACGATCTCAGACAGCTGGCCGATGTCGGCTGTGACGGCGTTCTCGTGGCATCCGCCCTGCATGACGGTCGGCTCGGGGCAGCGGACATCGTTGCGGCCCGCGCGCCGCGAGGTCAGGTCAGTTTCTCGCGATAAACGGCCCACTGCCCGAAATTCTCTTCGACTTCGAGCTCGATGGCCGTCAGACCGCGCGCGCCAATCTGTTCGAGCCGCGCCCGCAGCCGCAAGGCGAGCAATTCGGCCAGCATTTCGACTGTCGTGTTCGGCACCGGCAACAGCGCGCAGTCGCCGCGCGGGAAGCGGTAGCGCGGCTTGCCTTCGACGGCGACATGCACGGCGTCGCCCTCCTCCGTCACCTGGATTTTCGGGTTCTCGAGCGGCAAGAGCACTTTGTGATCAATCTCGTCGCACAGTTCGCGCATGATGCGTTTCAACACGACAAAGTCAAAGACGAACCACGTTTCCTCGTCGAGCGCGCCTTCGACCGTCGCCCGCGCACGATAGTTGTGGCCGTGCAGCGCCTCGCAGCGGTGGCCCGCAAACGTGATGAAATGCGCCGACGCGAAGACGAGGTAATCCTTCGCGACCGAGACGCTGTAGTCACCGCGATGCTGCATCGCGCCCTCCCCCTGCCAATGTCGGCCCGCGCTCGGCTGACCATGCGCCGGCGAGCAGCACGACCAGCAGCGCGGCAGCGGTCAAGTCCGCCGTCGCACCTGGGTTCGCCTGATGACGCGGATCGCGGAGCTCGCGATCCATTTGGGTGATCGCGGCTCGACCGGCGGCCGACCGGACGCCTCCCGCGGCCAGCGCGCCGCGCGCGCGACTGCTCACTTCGGCGGCCAGCGCCGCGCCGCCTCTGCGCGTGATGTGACTGTCGGCCCCGGCGGCGAGCAGAGTCAGGAACGTCTCGACAACGGCATCGTCCCAGCACAGTCCATCCCGGCGGGCCCGGTCGAGCGACGGCGCTCCGATGCCGAAGGTCGTTTCGAACGCGGTCGCGTACTCGCGGGCGATCGCGTCGCGCCCCGCCGCCAGCCGCATGATGTCGAGCAGCGTTCGCGTCGGCTCACCGGCGATGTCCTGGTCGGCTACCGTGCCGAGGCCGCCTGGCTCCGCGCGCCGGATCGCCGCATAGACGTCGCGCGCATCGTCGACGGTTGTGGCGTTGAGCACACAGCCGACCGCAGCGCGAAGATCGGGTTCGTTGGGGTCGGCAAGCGCCGCGCGCGCCAGCGGCGCGAGCAGCAGCACGACGCCGAGGTTGCTGTTCGAGCGCGTCCACCGCCGGGTGGCGTCGATCGCCGTCCGGATCGTCAGGCCGAGCGGACGCTCGCCGGCGCCGGCCAGCGGTGCGCCGATGGCGGCCGCACTGGCCAGAAAGTCCTCGTAGCGCAGGTCCTCGAAGGGACGTCCCGGCGAGACGTTGCCGGGCTTCGGCGCGCTCGCCTCGAGCAGACAGGCAAGCTGCGCGGCCGCGGCGACATCCGCCGCCGAGACGCGTTTGGACAATGGCGTGCGGCTCGCGCCGATCATGCCGTCGCCGCTGCGGGTCGATCGGTCCGGACCCGTTCGATCAAATGGTCCACTACGGCTCCCGCGACATCGATAGATGTCGCCCGCTGGAGTCCCTGCCAGCCGGGAATCCCGTTCACTTCGAGTACATATACCGTGCCGTCGACCGACGGAAGCAGATCAACGCCGGCGTACTCGGCGCCGAGTGCGGCCGCAGCACCGAGCGCCAACGCCTCCCACGCCGGCGGCAGCTCGAAGGCCTGTGCCGATCCGCCCCGGGACACGTTGGTTCGCCAGTCTCCCAATCGGGCGCGTCGCTCGATCGCGCCGAGCACGCGACCGCCGATCACGAACGCGCGCACGTCACGCCCGGCCGAATCGATCGCGCGCTGCACGTAGAACACCGTACGTACCTGATCGAGCGACTGCAGGACGCGAAAGGCCACGTCGACATCGCTGACCCGGACGATGCCGTGGCCCATCGACCCGAAGAGGGGCTTGATGATCGCGGCGGCATCGCCGCCGTCCGGCGCGGGTCGCTCGAGCATCACCCGAACAGCCGCCATCGCATCGTCGATCCCTTCACAGACGACGGCGTCCGGCGTTGGTAACCCGGCTTCGCGCAGCCGCGCGTCGGTGTAGAACTTGTCGACGGAACGCTCGATCGCGCGCGGCGAATTCATTACCGGGACGCCGTGGTCTTCGATCCAGTGCAGCGCGTCGACGCGAAAGACAATCTGTTCGAGCGAGCCGGCGGGAATGAACCGGGCAAGCACGGCATCGCAGTCGAGCACGGCGGCGGACCCGGCCGCCAGTGCGTTCGCGCCAGCGAGGCGGGCGACGAGCGACTCGTACGGCTGCAGAATCGGGATATGTCCCCGCTCGCTGATCGCGCGGCGCAGTTGGTCGGCGTGCCACCCGCGCTTGCTCAGAATGACGACCTGCATACGGTGGCCGGTACCTACGAGAACAGCGACTGACGGAGCACGTCGGGATTCATGCGTCCCGCCTGAAACGTCCGGCCGCTCGTCATGCTCGCCAGCGAGACCACGGCCGGACTGAAAAGCCTCGGGTCGATCTTATAGAAGTCGTGATCGTAGCGCGTGAAGATGTCGTAGAACGGCGTGCCGTAATCCGGCGACGTCGTCGCCGGCAGCCGCTCGACGAGCTCGGCGAGCTCGGCATCAGCCGCACGGATCACGTACCGCGCCACGCCTCCGTACAGAATGCAATCGTTCGTGCGACCGATGGCGCGCATGTCGTTCCGGGCGATCGGCGGACGCGGGGCGCTTCCGAACGCGCTCACGACCTTGCGCACATCGAACCCGATGGTGTCCATTTTGTGCAGCCCGGTCTCGAGCACGCGCGCCACGATCTGGATGCCGCCTGCGATGCTCGCGGTCGGCGCGATGACCAAGGTGAGAGCCTCGGGGATCGTCTGCGCCTTCGCCGCCACCCAAGCCGCGACGGCATCGGTCGGCAGGGTGCGTCCTTCGAGGACCAGGACGCCGCGCGCCGCCCCTTCCGAGTAGCCGAGTCTGTCGAACAGCTCGCGCTCCACGCGCGCTTTCGCGCGAAGCGGTCCCGAACCCATCGCGAAATAGCCCTCCGGGTCGATCGCCCAGCCGGCATACTGCGATGCCATGCACGATTCGGCCGGATGATCGGTCCACACCTGCACGCCGGGCCACGCGTCGCCGTCCACCGCAACCGACGTCAGTGCCACGTGCCCGAGGCCGCCCATGCACAGCTCCGCGAGCGCGAGGCCGGCGCCGAGGCCGCCGGGTGCGTCGATGCCGGCATCGATCACGCGCGCGCCATTCGCCAGCGTGCGAACCGCGAGACGCAGTTCCTGCGCACGTGCGACGCACTCGTCGGCAAGCGCCCAGGAACGTTCGTTCATCCCGAGATCCATCATTGCGCTACCGCCCGCAGCCGTTCCGATAGCAGCCAGGCAACGGCAGCCGCCGGAGTCGACCGCGCAGCATCCGGGCCGAGGTCGACGGCCAGATCGCGCGTCTGGAGCCCTTCTCCGGCCGCCGCTGCCGTCGCGAGGAAGCCGCCGCAACCGGCGACCACGGCGACAGTCGGACGACCGGGCGCGAGACGGCGAAGCACCTGGCGAACACCGTGTCGAATCTGCCGCGTCTGGGCACGCGCGACGTGCTCGGCGATCGCGGTGATCTCGTCGTCGGCCAGCATCTCGCGGTCAGCGCACACCATCCGCGCCAGCCGCGCGCCGGCGTCGGCCCGGCTGCGGCCGCGACCGTCGGGCGTCTCGCAGGTGTACTCCTCGTCCGTGATTCGTCCGCACCACCGATAGACGTCGGCGACGACCGCAAAATGCTCCGCGGCAACGCGGCACCAGCCGGTTCCAAGCGGCACCGATCGCACGATGGCGCAGACTGGAGTGCGCAGACACCCTGTGTAGACGAGCTCGCCCGAACCGAGCCGCGCGGCATCCGTGCGGCCGGAGACCGCCACGTGGCCGGCGGCGATCGGAATGATGTCGGTCGTCGTGCTGCCCGCGTCGATGAAGAGCGCGTCGGGATGTATGCGCGCCACGAGCGTCGCGCCCGCAAGCCAGTTGGCGGCGGCGACCTCATGGGGCCGCGCGCGTGCGTCCGCGGCCGACCGGAACTGTCCGTCGATGCCATAGATCCACAGCGCCGACGCGGGAAACGCCGCCTCGAACGCGTCGATCACGTGTTTGACGCCGTCGCGTTTGGCCGCGAAGCAGTCGGCGAGCTCGGCGGTCATGGTCACGGCCATCGCCGGCGCGCGGCCGAGACGATCGGCCAGCGCCGCGAGCACCGACGGCAGCCGGTCCGGGTCGCGCCACAGCGCAAACGGCCGTTCGATGACCGGCCCGCCATGCGGCTGGCCGTCGATGACCGCGACCTTGACGTTCGCGCCGCCCACGTCCCAGCCGAGAATCCGACGGGCGCCCGCCGTCACACGGCGCTCCGTCCGCTGCGCGCCGGTCGGCACGCGACGATACGGCCCGCGCTCGAAAACCGGACGGAGCGGCGGACGCGCGGGGCCGCGGGCAGGTTGCCCGCGCAGGCGGACAAGGCGAGCGCGGCAAGGTTCGCATCGACTGCAGCACGGACACCGAGATACGCCGTCGTCAATCGCGGATTGATCTCGATGACCACGACGCCGTAATCCGTGAGGATCATGTCGATGCCGACGTAGCCGCGCAGTCCGGGCAGCGATTCACACACCGTTCGGGCCGCCGCAGCCGCCTCGGGTGCGAGCGGATGGTCGAAGGGTGTGTGTCCGCCGCGATAGGAAAACGAGCGCCCGAGCGCCTGCGCATTGACCGTCAACGCCGCAGAGCGCCGGCCATCCGCGAGCAGCGACACGCTGGCTGCAGTGCCGCGAATGTACTCCTGCATGGTCACGCGCCGGCCGCGCGTGGCGTCCCGCGCCGCCGCCACCGCACGCCGGAGCTCGCGCGGCCCTCGGGCGACGCCCACGCCGTGACTGCCGGCCCCCCGCGACGGCTTCACGACGATGGGATAGCCGATTGCGGCAGCGAGACGCGCCGGATCGGTCCGCCGGCCAAGCGACCGGGTTCTGGGGTGGCGCAGACCGAGCGCGGCGAGGTGGCGCGGCAGCCGCGCCTTGTCGCTGGCTCGACGGATCGCGCCCGCGTCGGACCCGAGCAAGATCCGTTGACGCCGCTCGACGCGCGCGGCAAGCCGCTCGAGACATCGATCGGTTTCGGGCGCGATCGGCCAAACGGCGTCGACGGACCGGATCAACAGGTCGAGGATCGCGTCACGCCGGCGATCGCCGGCCGGCAGCGCCGCAATCTCGACGCCGCACGGCAGGTTGTGTGGGACGCGCGTATCGGCGGTCGTCACGATCTGGTGGCGCCCGATGGCGCAGAGGTCCGCGACGAGGGCGGCGCGCATCGCCGCGCCTTCGCGCGCAAGGGCTGGAGGCACGTCTCGACCGGCGAGCCCGCCGCCGCTCGCGTACTCGTAGACGAGAATCCGCACGGGTCAGCTCGCCAAGTCGCGCAGATGAAAGTGGTGGCGGCCCAGTTTACCGCCGTAGTTGCCTGCCGTGATCTCGACGACGCCAGCGCGATCGCCGGCCGCGTCGATGCCGGCGCGCAGTGCGGCCTCAATCGCAGCCCGATCCAGGCCATCCACCACGATCTCGAGCGCGGCATTCACCTCCTCGGGCAGCAGCGTCGCAACCTCGGGGCGCCCGCGCAGCGTCGGGCAATACACGTCGTTGGTCGACGCGATCATCTTTTTGTAGTGCTTCGCGCCGACCTTGCTGCCGCTCCGCACCACGCCACCGGGAAATGGCAGGATGACGCCGCGCACCCGGCGCATGGCCGCTGCCGCCGCCTCGGCGGCGGCGAGCGCCGATGCCGGATCGCGCGCGAGAATCAGCAGGTTGCCGCCGCCGATCGCCGGCTGCACCCCGAAGGTTTCCTGCACGAGGAACTCACCGTCCATCACCGGAATGCGCCAATAGCGCAGGCCATCGAGGAACTTGCTCGACTGATAGCGGTCACCGAAATACCGCAGGAGACCGCCGACGGCGACCCGATCGTCGGCGTGCGGCAGACCGTCAAAGCACGCAGTCGTCGGGCAGGTGAGGACGCCTTGCCCCACCCGGTCGACGAGCCGTTGACCGAGGCTCGCGCCATCCATCGCAAACATGAGCACGCTCGCGCCCGGACGCCCATCGGGCGTCTCCTCCGCAGGCAGCTCGGATTCAATTCCCGCTTCGAGCTTGCACCCGATGACCGAGGTGGCGAAGCCGGTCATCGACTGCGCGGCCGTCCGTGCCCACTCGGCCGTCTGCGCCGTAATCACGACGCGTGCGGCGCGCATGTCAAACGCTTCAGCGAACGTGTCGGCGATGCGCGGTCTCAGGACTTGGGAACCTTGATGCGGCCCTCCCACAGACTCTTGTTATTTTCCTCGCAGGAGTACTCCATGATCTCCCAGTCGGGCCTGAGCGTGAAGGTGCGCGTGTTGGTGAACGGCCGGGTGAACGTCTTGGGATCGTCGACGGTGACTTCGTAGGAGATGTGCCCGAGATCGGGCCGCGAGAATCGTTGCACGAGATGCAGTTGATCGCTGTGCGGATGGCCCACCGTGTCCAGACGCGTTTTGCCGTTGAAGTTGACGGTGTCGATGACCAGCGTCTCGCCCTCCCAGTGGCCGACCGAGTCGCCAAACCACGTGGGGATGCCCTGGCGATGGGGACGGCCGTCGATCGGAATCACCGCGAACCACGAGTTCTGCTCGAAGAGGAAGGCGAAGTACTTGTCGGTCTGCATGATCTGCATCGGTTCCGGCGTGTTGACCGAGCGGGTCATGCCGAATGGCAGGCACGAGCCGGTGTAGTCGCCGTTGGCCGCGTCGTACTTGTTCCATTCGGTCTGACCCCAGGGCGTGAACGGCAGCTGGGCGAACCCCTTCTGATCTTTCCCGTCCTTGGTCATATCCGGCACGTACGGCTTGGACCACACGCCGCTGAAATCCACCTTGCCCGACGCCGTGTGCGGCGCCGGACCTTCAGGGGGTTGAACGGCGCGCTGCTGCGCAGCCGGAACGGTGCCAAGGGCCGCTGCAATAACGAGGACGGCGAGTGGACGAGCGACTGGTCTCGTCATGGGGCGCTCTACGGCTTGGGAGTCGGCGGATTGTCGCCGCCGGAGGAACCGGCGAACACAGTACGGCCATCAGCGAGTTTGACGGTGCGCGCGTTGCACGTCCGAGAGCCATCCTTGGCGAGCGCGCCGTCGATGGTGATTTGATCACCGACTTTCAGCGAATTCGGTCCCCAGCCGTTGCGCGTCAGCGTATTGGGCGGACCGCCTTCGCACTGCCACGGCTGCGTCGTGCCGTGCTCGTCCTTCACGTCGAGGTAGACCCAGATGTGCGGATTCGCCCATTCGAGTTTCGTCACGGCGCCGACCAGGGTGACCGATTTGTTGGCGTCGAACTCCGCAGCGAACGAATGGTGCGCCGACACGGACCTGAGCAGGCCGACCGCGAGCATAGCAACCATCACCAGACGGTACGCTTTCATATCGCGCCTCCGCAGCGAACCTTGTACACCGAAGCTTGCCGCGCACGCAAGATTAAGGGTGGGGCTGCCAGACCAGAATCTCGCCCCGGCCGGGGACCGCCGCATCGCCGATGTAGCGCCGATAAGTCCCCTGCCGCTCGTCGTATGGCAACGCTCGCCCGAAGCCCGCCAGATAGCGGGCGTAGAGGCGGAGGAAGGTCGGATTGTACGTGGCCGCGTACGAGAAGGTCGGCAGCAGCGGGATCGCCGTCAGTGACACGATGGTGCCGCGGTTCATCCAGGCACCTGTTCGGAGCTCGGCGCCGCCCTCCAGCACGATCGTCCCTCCCTTCATCTGCAGTCCGGCGAAATCTCTCACCGGTCCGCCCACGACGATCGTGCCGCGCTTCATTCGCATCCCCACTTCGAGTCCCGCGGACCCGTCGATGAGAATTGTGCCGTCGCGCATCCCGGAGAGGCTGCCCCGGTAGGCCGCGCCAACCTGACCGCCGGCATTGCCGTGCACGCGGATGGTGCCGCCCGACATTTCCGCACCGAGCCAGTCGCCCGCGTCGCCCATCACCTCGATGGCACCGCCGGTCATCGCCGATCCCAGATGCATGCCTGCGTGGCCGTCGATGCGCAGCACCCCGCGCGTCATGCCGCGGCCGATCCACTTCACTCGCCGCGCATCCCCGCGAATTTCAATCTCTGCGCCCGGTTCTCCCGCCACGGCGAAGAAGTCGTCGACCCGGCGCTGCCGCTTCCCGAGATAGACCGGCAGCGCGCGCACCTCGTCAAGGGTCAGCGCCGCGATGACGTCGGGGGTCAGGGCCTCGGCCTCGAGCGGAACCGACGGCGCCTCCGTGAGCGTGAGCGTCAGCATCGCCGAGTCATCGCGCCTCGCACGCCACCACCTCGGGGTGGCGCAACCGTTCCATCTCGACCGGATAGTTCGCGAACGACATCGTGTAGACCTTCTCGAACAACGGACGGATGTAGTCGGAGACGCCCTCGTCGCACGCGGGGTGGACGATGAATTCCCGGCCGGTCGTCACGTCGCGCAGGTCGCCTTCCTCGACGACGATTGCGCCACCCTTGATGACGTAGCGCGGATACGAGAAGAGAAACCCGTGATCCGGCCTGGTCGGGTAGATCGTCACGTCCGCGTCGGCGCCCACGCCCAGATGTCCCTTTCGTGCGAGCCCGAGCGACCGCGCCGGTCCCGCCGACGTAATGATCGCGATTTCCGACAGCGTGTACTCCCGATCGAGATCGGCCAGCAGGATCCGGTGGCGCGCCTCCTCCGGCAGCGCCTGCAGCTGGGCCTTGCGAAACTCGGCGTTCATCAACAGCTGGATGATCTCCGGGTAACGCCAGAACCCGCCGCCGTTGGGGTGGTCGGTCGTCAGGAAGATCCGCCACGGATCATCGATGAGCAGCAACAGTTCGAGACCGACCGCCCACTGCACGGCGTTCACCAGATTGCGGTCCTTGTACACGTACGGCACGATGCCGCAGCCGGTCTCGTTTTCGACGTCCAGGTTCCCCCATTTGCGGCCGGTGAGTTGGTACAGCAGGTGCTGCCATGGACCGTCAGCGGTAATCGTCACCGCGTTGCCGAAGAGGACCGCGCCCGCATCGGTCGTCAGCGAGCGGTTCGCGTTGAACGCGTCCGCCACGCGCGCCGCTTCGGACCGCATCGTGCTCCAGTCGTCGCCGCCGTAGGCATGGAACTGCAGATGCGCGAGATGCGCGCGATGCCCCTGCAGCACGTTCATCGTCTCGACCGTCGTCGCGAAGTTGCCGGGCACGCCGAGGTTGTTGCAGTGCAGGTGGACGGGGTGCGGCAGCCGCAAGTCGTCCGCCATCGTCGCAAGACTCGCGATGATCTGTGCGGGCGTCACGCGCTGGTACCCTTCGACCGGCGCGTGCAGTGTGTTCGCGTTCTTGCCCCACTTCCAGGCGGCGACGCCGCCGGGATTGACCGCCTTGAGGCCGTACGCCTTCGCGGCCCAGAGGAGCCACGCGACGACGTCTTTCGCGCGTTCGGCCTCGCCGGCTTCGAGCAAATCGAGCACGATCTCGTTGTTGGCCATCAACACGAGGGTCGTCTTGTCGACGATCGGGATGTCGTGCAGCTCTTCGTGCGTATGACGCGCCGACAGAATCGGCACCGCCGCTTCGTTGACCGTCGTCCAGCCCATCCCGGCGTACAGGTAGCCCGTGGCAAAGGTCGTCGGCGTCATGCCGCCGAGACCGGCGCGGCGATCCCGGCCGTGCAGAAACTTCCGCGCCGCGCGCTGGTTCTCCGGCACGAGCCCGCGCGCGAAGTTGAGCGCGCCGCCGGCCACATGTGTGTGGACGTCGACGCCGCCCGGCATGACGACCATGCCGGTCGCGTCGATCGTTCTCGCCCCGGTCGTGAGATCCGCAGCGGCGACGATCCGGCCGTCGGCGATGCACAGGTCCGTGACGACACCGTCGATCCCGTTGGCGGGATCGTAGACCGTCCCTCCGACAATCCGCAGCATGGCCGCTACGCGATCGCCATCATGCGGCTGGGGCCCGGCGTCCATGCCGGCTTCGCCGCGACGGCGTGGCGAATGCGGCGGATGACCTCTTCGTCGGTGGGATATGGCGAGGTGAGAGCCGGCCGCAGCGGCAGCGGAATCTCG
>JBPYEE010000514.1:0-6222 GCA_051985095.1 Vicinamibacterales bacterium
ATTGATGGGTTCGATTCCCCGCCTTCTTCTGAGCCTAACCGCCGCGACTCGTCTCCTCGTCATCTCGCCGCACCCCGACGACGGTGCACTCGCGGCAGCTGGACTGATCGCCCGTACGGTTGCGAGCGGCGGCACGGTCCGCGTCATCGAGATGACGAGCGGCGACGCGTTTTCTGAAGGCGTTAAACGCGCGGATCGCACCGACCACCCCACCGATTCGAACTATCGGGCGTACGGCGTCCGCCGGGAACGCGAGACCACCGCCGCGCTCGGCACGGTGGGCGTTCGTCCGACCGACATCACGTTCCTCGGGCTTCCCGATGAAGGCCTCTGTCTGTTGACATCGCGGTACGAGACGACCGATTTCGAATCGCCCTACACGCACCGCACCAGCCCACCGCCGCGCGAAAAACGGCTCGCGGGCGTCGAGTACCGGGGCCGCGACGTGGTGCGGGAGCTCGAACAGGTCATCGTCTCATTCGCGCCCACAATCGTGGTCGTTCCGGATCCCGGCGACCAGCACCCCGACCATTGTTCAACACACCGGTTCGTCGCGGCCGCGCTTGCGATGGCCCAGCACAACCATCCGTCGATTCATCCCCGCGAACTGCATTACGTGATTCATTTCGGCGAGTGGCCCACAACCGCCGCGGTGGCACGTCGCGCGGAGCTGCGGCCACCGCTCCGGTTCCGCGTGTCGGCCCAATGGCGGACCTTGCGCCTCACGAATCGCGAAGTCGCGTTGAAACGGCAAGCCCTTACCGCCTATCAGAGCCAGATGCTGGTGATCGGCGGCTTCATACGGGGGTTTGAAGACGCCAACGAATTGTTTATCGAAGGGGAACCGCCGCTGCCTCCCGCCTGCTGGTGCGGCGGCGAAAACATCTCGCCCCCATCGTAGGCTTCGCGCGTCGGGCGCGCACAAGAGGTTGTAATGTTCGCCACGATCCGACGCTACCAGGGCCCACCCGGCCAGACAGACGAGACGATCCGCCGCGTGCTGCACGGCCTTGTGCCGATTCTCGGTAAGGGGCGCGGGTTCGTGTCGTACCAACCGATCGATGCCGGCAACGACGTTGCGATGTCGGTCAGCGTCCACGGCGTTCGCGCGGCCGCGGATTCCGCCCATCAGCCCGCCGCGGCGTGCGGCAGGGACAACCTGGCGCGGCTCGCCGGCCCCACCGACGTCGCGCCCGCGCAGGTTTGATGGAGGTAGGATCGAATGTCGCGCCGCAGCGCGATCCGCGATCCTCCGTGAGGTCCGCACACCACCACCTCGAGTCGCTCGACGCGTTCCGCGGCATCACCATCGCCGGGATGATTCTCGTCAACAATCCCGGAAACTGGGAGCGCGTCTACCCGACGCTGGTGCACGCCGATTGGAACGGCTGCACGCTCGCGGACCTGGTATTTCCGTTCTTCATCGTCATCCTGGGCGTTGCGCTGTCGCTGGCGGTGAGCCGCCGCCGCCAGTCCGGACATCAGTACGCACGGCTGTACATGAGGTTTGCGCGCCGGGCGCTGCTCCTGTTCGCGCTTGGCTTCGCGCTGAATCTCGTCGGCGCCCGGTTTGCGCTGGCCACGGTCCGGATTCCAGGAGTCCTGCAGCGCATTGCGATCGTGTATTTGATCGCCGCCGTCATCACACTCCACACGCGACCGCTGGTGCGCGCGATTATCGCCGGAGTGCTGCTCATCGGGCACTGGGCGATTCTGCGTCTCGCCCCGATGACACCGGCCGAGACGATCGCCAGCGTCATCGACCATGCGGCGTTCGGCGCGCACCTGCTGCTGCCGACGGGCGATCCCGAGGGACTGCTCGGGACGCTGTCGGCGGTCGCGTCTGCGTTGATCGGATCGCTGGCCGGCGAGTGGTTGCGCAGCACCTCGAGTGCCGGCGCCAAGATCAGGGCGCTCGTAGTAGCCGGCGCCGCGCTCGCGGTTGGTGGCTATGCCTGGTCATTCGTGCTGCCGCTGAACAAATCCCTCTGGACGGGCTCCTACGCGCTGTTCACCACCGGACTGGCCTTCCTCGCCTTCGCGCTGTGTTACTGGCTGATCGACGTGAGACACGATCGGCAATGGGCGCAGCCACTTGTCTGGCTCGGGCTGAATCCGCTCGCGATCTATTTCCTCGCGGAACTGACCGGCCTGCTGCTCGAAATGACGAGTGCCAAGACGATCCTTTACTGGAGCATGCTGCGGCCGGCCGTGGATCCACCGCTCGGCGAGATGGCGACATCACTGGTTTTTGCTGGGCTGACCGTTGCGTTCTGGACCGTTGTGGCTGGACTGATGTTCCGCCGCGGAATCCGCGTCCAGGTGTAGCGCGGCACGGCCGTTGCGACATCTCCGATGGGAGGTTCGCACATGTCGGCCGAGCTGTGGTTGGCAATCGGGGTGGCCATTGCGCTGATGGCAGCGCTTGTGGTGCCCTATCTTGTGAAGGAGATCCGGCGCGGCAAGGCAACCGTCGGCCCTCATTCACCCGTCGGCGCAGGCGATACTCATCCGGGACGGCGCGGCGATCCGGCACCTGGTCAGTTTGACGCGCAAGCCGACCCTTACGACCCGCGCGCTGCGCGGTAGTGTCCCGTTGGCGGGTGACGGTTTGCCGAACGAGGTGTTTCGCCGACGCTATCGAGGCTGAGGCTCGAATGCCTGCTGCAGTCGATTGCTCGAGAGTCGACACACGCGCGTGTGCAGTACCGGCGCGACGACACGCGACGTCCAACGACGACGACGGCTCGCGCGCGTTGCACGAACGATCCCAAGGGAGTGCCGTGCCCATCGATGGTCAGCTGGCGGCGAACGATGGCCGACCTCGAAGCCCGCGTCCGCCTGGGATCGCGGGCTGACTAACGACGCCAGGAATCCACCGACAGTGCAGACCCGCGCGGCACCGGCTGTGTCGTTGAACTCAATATGCTGCTCGTTGACCTCCAGCGAGGCGTTGCCTCAAGCAGACGCGGCCCGCGGGCGGGATGGATGATTCCGCCGGCCGGGTACCGAACAAGCCGGTTTCGCGGGCTGCGCTCGCAATCGTCCGCGTCGCGGGCTGATCGGATCGATTTGGTTCGGCATCGGCGCACGCTGGTTTGGGCCTATTCGGTCGACGAGTAAACGATTCAGGTTGGGGCGGCTTGGGTCCTGACACCACTGCACACTTTTGCCGGGCCCTCTGTGCTGGAACGAGGCAGGGGTGTCCGGCCACAGGCCACGAACCCTGAAGCCGCCAGCTGTCAGCAGTTACCTCGATTCGTCGGACACGTCGAGCTGGCGATACTGTCGTATACACGCACATGTTGACGTATCTCGTTATTCGCCATTCTTTAGCGTAACCGGCGGCATATCAACGACTTGACCCCATAACTCGGTCTGGCGCTGGAGTTGCTCGAAACGAGCCGGAACAGCAGCGGTGTCGGTGTCTGCTGATTCGAGCAAATGGCGACCGATCCTGACGTCACGCTGGTCGACTGGCAAACGGCCCTGCCGGTGCTCGCGGGCCGCGTGCTGTACCTCCGCGAACCGCCGGAACAGGATCTCGCCACGCTCGACGATCTTCTAGCGCTCCGCGACGCGACGCCGTTCGGGCGGCGCGGACCCGCCACGGCGATGTCCCGTCGGCAGCGCGTCGCGCGCGCCAGGCGAGATCGCGCCAACGGGCTGGCATCTACGTATTCCGTGATTTCGATCGCGACGCGGCCGACCGTCGGTCTTATTCGCGTTCGACAGCTCGACGCGGCATTCGAAGGGGCGGAGTGGGAGAGCGCGACCGCGCCGGCGCTCCGCGGCACCGTGGGGTTGGAAACGGCGTGGCTCGTCGGCGCATTCGCGTTCGATGCGGTCGGCGGCCGCCGGCTCGAACCGCGGACCCTCGCTGAAAACGGCCGCGCAAACGGGGCGCTCAGAAAGCCGGGCGCGGCGCTGGAAGGGATTCTCCGGCGCTCGGTTCGGCAAGGCGGACACCATGTCGACCAGGTGCTCTCGTCTGTGCTCAAGGAAGACGGGCGCGACCGCTCGGTGTCGACGCCGGTGCATTGATGACAGCGCATCCCGTCGCCACCCGCCTGTACGTGACTGCTACTGCGGTCATCGTCCTGCTCATCGCGTGCGCCGCGAAACTCAGCGATGTGACGGCCGCGGGCGCCACATGGTTCGTGTGGCACGCCAGCTATTGGCTCCCGCTGACGGTTGCGCCGGTGTACCTGACCTACCGGACCTACAAGGTGTACATGGGTCGCATCGAGGACGAACGCCGGCACGCGCAGCAAACCTCCGATTTGCACCTGGCGACGATCGAGGCGCTCGCGCGGGCGATCGACGCCAAGGACCAGACGGCGCAGATGCACATCCGCCGCGTGCAGGTCTACGCCGTCGGACTGGCGAGAGCGGCCGGCCTGAGCGAACCCGAAATCCAGGGTGTGAAAACGGCCGCGTTCCTGCACGACATCGGCAAGCTGGCGGTTCCCGAGCACATTCTGTCGAAGCCGGGGCCGCTCACCCAGGAAGAATTCCAGAAGATCCGCATCCACCCGCAGGTCGGCGCCGAGATCATCGCCGCGGTCCCCTTTCCCTATCCGGTGGCGCCGATCATCCTCAGCCACCACGAGCGATGGGACGGCAAGGGCTACCCGCAGGGACTCGCGGGCGACGCCATCCCATTCGGCGCGCGGATCCTGACGCTCGTCGACTATTACGACGCGATCACGACTGACCGTCCGTACCACCGGGCGCTGTCGCATGAGGGTGCGATCGAATTGCTGCGCGACGAAGCTGCCCGCGCGCTCGACCCTGCGCTGGTCCACCTCTTCATCGAGACACTGCCGTCGTTGCTCGTGGCAATCGGCCGCGAGGCACGCGTCATCGACGACCGCGAACTGAGCGTCCGCGCAGGCGGTCCGACGGCCGTTGGAGCGGTCCCGTCGACCGGTGCGAGCGTGTTCGAGAATATCGCCCTCGCCCATCGTGAGATCTACGCGCTCTATGAGATTGCCCAATCGATGGGCACCAGCCTGGGTGTCGCCGACACGATGGCGGTCATCTCGTCGAAAATTTCGAAGATCGTGCCGTGGTCCGGCTGCGCGCTCTTCCTGCACCAGCCGGAGACCGACTCGCTGCGTTGCCGATTCGCCGCCGGCGTCGACGCGCCCAGACTACTGAACGTCACGCTCAAGGTCGGCGACGGCCTCTCGGGGTGGGTCGCGCGTAACGGCCGGCCTCTGATCAACGCGGACCCGCGGATGACGTTTGACGCCGCCGGCATCAGCGGCGTCACCGCACTGAAGTCGGCCATCGTCTGCGCGTTGCCATTCAACGACGCGGCCATCGGGGTCCTTGCCCTGTACCACGTCGAGGCGAACCGCTACACCGAGGATCATCGCCGGCTGATCGAGAGCATTGCCGAGCAAAGCGGCGCTGTGATCCACAACTCGGTGGTGTTCGAACAAACGCAGGAAGATTCGCTGACCGATCTGCTGACCGGGCTGCCCAATCGACGGTCGATGTTCGTCTATCTGAGCCGCGAACTCGCGCGAGCCGAGCGGCTGAACGGCGAAGTCGCACTCGTGATCATCGACATCGACGGATTCAAGACGATCAATGACAACTACGGCCACAACGTCGGCGACCAGGCGCTGCGCCAGGTGGCGCAGGCGCTCGAAGGCGCCCTTCGGCCCTACGATCTTTGCGTCCGCTACGCCGGTGACGAATTCATCGTCGTCCTGTGCGATTGCTCTCGCGACGTAGCAGACGCCAAACGCCGCGAGTTGCAGCAACGCGTCTCGGCAATTCATATCGAGGTGGAAACCGGCAAACCGCTGCGACTCGGCGCCAGCGCCGGCGCGTCGGTGTTCCCGCATGACGGCATGACGTACGAGGCGCTGTTGGCCGATGCCGACCACCGCATGTATCGCGACAAGGCGGCGCGTCGCGGTCACATTCCGATGCCCCGCACGCGGCGTTCGGTCGATATGGCGGCCCCCCCGTCCCCCGTGCGACCCCGCGGAGACCGGCTTACCACGCCGACAGACGCTGGCGTAGGGCGCTCGCATAGCAACCCGTTACAATGAATTCTGTGAACGACGACGACGAGCCACAGGTGCGGGTGGTCGACCGACGGTGGTGGGCGCAAGGCGAAGGCGCAGCCACCACTGATCGCGAGGAGCGGGGCGGGCGGAAGCCGACCTACGTGGAAGAGCTGGAGCAGCGCCTCGCCGACAC
>JBPYEE010000515.1:0-13564 GCA_051985095.1 Vicinamibacterales bacterium
TATCAGAGCGTTGAGCTCGCCCCGCAACATTGTCGGCCGCCGATCGAGCGATGGTCGGGGCCGCAACCGATGACGGTCAAACGGCGCGACCGATTGGGCGGCCTTGTGTACGAATACGAGCGCGCCGCGTGACCGGGTCGAATTCAGGTGCCCTGCGCATGCAGAACCTAATGAGGCCTCGCCACCACAACTCGGTCGTGAAGAAAATCTGCCCCGCGAACACTCCCCCAAGGCGCGCCGGAGAAACGTCTGCTACGGCGCCCGACGCTTCAGCGTTGATCGGCCCCGACAGAGCCGTAACCGTTGCGGCGCTGTCTACGGGACGACGGCGAACTGGTGGCGCAGGGCCAAGGTGTCTATTTCGAGTTCGGCCTGGGTACGGAGGTTGGACGAATCGCGCACGTTACCGGTTGGCACCAGTAAGCTCAATCGCTACAGCAAGTTACGAAGTGTGCGTTCGGACGCAAATGATGTCATCGGAAGTCATGATGAACGAATCAGTACGAAATGTTTCGCTTGCTGCTGAGTTTCGGGTATAAGCTGAGCCGTTCCTGCTGGACGATAGGCCCCGGCTCAAAATGTCCGGAGAACAGGAAACGCCTTACGGACTACCACAATCTCGTCGCAGTCGGCTTAGTGCTGGCGCTGACAATCATCGCGTTCGAGACCTGGGTGATCTACCTGCTGGCGAGGCAGCATGGCCGCACGCTGCTCGTTCAAGACGGGTTCGGTGAGCGGCTTGCGGCCGCCGAATCGACCATCGCGCGCATGCAGGGACAGCAGCTTTCGGCGCAAGCCGCTCCGAACCCGAAACCGGGGCTACGAGTCGGCGAGGCCGCTCCGGACTTCAAGCTCGCTGATCTTCACGGAGGCATGAGGTCGCTCGCTGATTTTCGCGGCGCATCGGTGGTGATCATCTTCTTCAATCCCGAATGCGGATTCTGTCAGCAACTCGCACCTCGGCTTGGCCGGATAGCCGGCGACGCGCCGAGAGTGATTGTCATGAGTCGGGGCGAGCCCGAAGTACACCATCGGCTCGTCCGTGAGCACAGGTGGCAGGTTGACGTCCTCCTCGAGCCGGGGTGGGAGGTTGCAACCCGCTATCGAACCAATGCAACGCCGACGGGTTACCTCATCGACGCCGAAGGCCGCATCGCCAGTTCGCTCGCCGCGGGAATGGATGATGTGCTGAACCTCATGAACCTTCAAGCGCCTGATCACCACGACGCTAGGCAGCCTTCACCGGCTGAAAAGCAACAGGTCGCCGAGGAGAAGCTCCGTGCAAGCGGGCTGCAGGCACGGCCCCTCAGCGAGAGCCATCTGCAGCGAAACGGCCTGCGGGCTGGAACGCCGGCGCCGGACTTCACGCTTAAGGATCTCAACGGCGTCGAGCACTCACTTTCCTCGTTGCGGGGGCGCCGCGTTTTGCTCCTCTTCTCGGACCCCGGTTGCGGTCCGTGCCAGACACTCGCGCCCATGCTCGAGCAACGGCACAGGCGGCGGGCCGATCCCGGACTGCAGATGCTGATGGTGACCCGTGGGGATCTGTCAATCAACCGCGAGAAGGCTCGCGAGCACGATCTCACATTTCCCGTGTTGATTCAGAACAGCTGGGAGATCTCCAGAAAGTATGCGATGTTCGCGACGCCAATCGGCTACCTGATCGATGAGGAGGGGACGATTGCGGCCGACGTCGCCGTCGGAGCTGAGGCTATCCTTCAGCTCGAGACGTTGCTCGAGGATCGAAAACCGGCCTTCGCAGGCGTGAATCCTAAACCTGCGCCTCGCCTGATCGAAATGAGAGGCACGCCATGAGCTGGTCCGCAGAGTGGATCGACACGTTCTCTCGCGCTCTCGGTGCACGTCGATCCCGACGCGATGCGATCAGAGGAGTGGCTGGCGCCGCGATGGGCGTCACCCTCCCGTTCGAGGTCTTTGCGGACACAGACCCGCCACCTAATCCGGGACTGTGCCGAGAGGCCGGCACGACGCCCTGTTGCGTGAATCTCCTTACCGATACGGCTCACTGCGGCACGTGCGGCCATGCCTGTCCGCCCGGGCAGGTCTGCATCGGCGGCACGTGCACCTGCCCCTCAGGTCTGACGTACTGCGGGACGCAATGCGTCAACACGCTCACCGACAATTCCAACTGCGGCGCATGTGGACGCGTGTGCGGCCCAGGGACGGCGTGCATCGCCGGAACGTGTGTGCTGGCATGTCCGGCCGGTGAGACCGTCTGCGGCACGTTCTGCATCAATACGCTCACTGATCCTGATAATTGCGGCGGCTGCGGCCGGGCATGTCCATCCGGCATGCGCTGCTCCAACGGCACGTGCGTCACTTCCTGTCCAGCGAGTGAAACGACCTGCGGCAACCAGTGCGTCAATTTGGAGACCGACAACAGTAACTGCGGCAGCTGCGGACATGCGTGTCCCGCCGGCACAACGTGCACCTCAGGTGTCTGCGTCATCACTTGTCCCGCTGGTCAGATCGCATGTGGCACTGCCTGCGTCGACGTGACGAACGATCCGCACAACTGCGGGACCTGTGGCGTCGCTTGTCCGTCTGGCTACGCGTGCGTCGGCGGCACGTGTTCAATTTCCTGTCCGAACGGCAATGTGGTGTGCGGCAACCTCTGCACGAATACAGCCAGCGACAACCTGAATTGCGGAGCGTGCGGAGTTACTTGCGCTGCCGGAACCGTCTGCGTGAACGGCGTCTGCTCGACCACGTGTCCAACTGGGCTGACGCTGTGCAGCGGCACGTGCGTGGATCTGCAAAGCGACATTCACAATTGCGGCAGTTGTCACGCCGCCTGCTTGTCGAACGCGACGTGCGTCGCCGGCTCCTGTGTGGTGACATGTTCTTCGGGTCAGCAGCTCTGCAACGGTGCGTGCGTCAACACCGCGACCGACAGCCAGAACTGCGGAGCGTGCGGCGTCGCCTGCCCTGCGGGGATGAGCTGCATTAACGGCGTCTGTTCAACGCCGTGCCCAGCGGGACAGACCACCTGCAACGGCACTTGCGTGAATACGACGACCGATTCAAACAACTGCGGTGCGTGTGGCCAGGTCTGTGCGGCTGGCACGCACTGCGTCAGCGGCGCGTGTGTCTGCGACGCGACGTCCTGTCCAAACGGGTGCTGCCAGGGCGGTCAGTGCTTGGCCTCGACAAACGATCATTGCGGTACCGGCGGCGCCGTCTGCGTGAGTTGCGGTTCGGGCGGTCAGACGTGCGTCAGCGGTGCCTGTGTATGCCCGTCGACTACGACGACGTGCGGAACAACCTGCTGTACGACCCCAGGCTGCTGTGGAAGCGCATGTCAAACCACGCACAACAACGGATTGGGTCAGAATTATTTCGACTGCGTCGCTCGCCAGCAATATAGTCTTCAAACGGCTATGGAAGCGTGCTCAGCGTACGTGGCGGTCTTTGGAGGTACATGTAGCCAATTCGCTTGCGCCACGGCCTCGGACCAGCTCGTGTGCGCCGCAACTGCCAACACTCCAACCGCCTGCTGGGATTACGCTGGCACCAATGTGGGCCATGTATCGGGGACCGGCGGATGTCCGAGTTCGAGTGACCCGATCTGGAATTAACGAGAGTTGGATGCGCATGAGACATGAAACTACACCGGCTTGTTGCGAGGACGGAGAGAGATAAAACTGGCGATAACGCACGCTTGAAGAAATCGTACGAGATCACAAGATGATCTGAGCGCGTATGTAGATCGGACTGTCTCCACGGCGTAATGTCCCCAGGATTGCCAGCATTCCTGTCGTGTCCGTGATAAACCTCCCGCGTGATCGATGTGTCCGTCCGTTTATTGTTGGTCCCGACCATCACTGGTTGGCTCGATCGACGGGAGCGGGAGGCGCGCGGTTGCTGTGGTTCCAGAAATTGTGGCGCCTCAATTCCAGGAAACTCTGATCACCTCCTGCCCAGAAGGCCTGACCGATTAGGATATTGCCTCGTCTGCGGTCGGGTCATGAAGCTCCAGATGGTTGGCGCGCATGGATGGGCCCGTCGAGCATGAGTATCCGCCGTCGCTCGAGGCGGTCGATGATGGCATGAGCCAAGTCGTCATCGTGCCGCGCGCGGCTCATTCGTGGTGAAAATCATCGCCCGCGCCCGCTTCTTCCGATGTCGGTCATTGACAACATGGAAGAGCGGCGCTCGGTGATTCTCCCTATCTCGCTGATCAGAAGATTCCGATCGCGGTCCCCAGAATCCCAGAAGCGGAGGAGACATGACACAACAGAATGATTTCGCAAGCGCCTGGCCGAAGCCATGCCATATCGAGCCTGTATTGTGCGAATTGAATATGCGAGCAACAGAATCGCGAAGTGTTAACCACGTAGCAACCTGATGCTCTCCGTTCGCGCCTGTCGGGATCCGGCGCCCGGCGGCGTTTGGCGCTCTCGAGTTCCCGGGGACGCTTACTTAAAGTTCATCTGGCATTCAGAGAGGGACAATACTGCGACAATCCTCCGCGTCGAGGTCGTATTAGGAGCCCTGAGGCAGTGTGAGACGAGTTGCACCGCCTACAAACGTCCTCCAACGACGGCCAGCGCACTGGCCACTGGGAAAAGCGTGACTGGACCACACCCTATGGTTGAGCCAATTCGCCGATTCCTTGCGCGTCACTGGTTGGCGGGTGGAGCGCTTGAGACGCCCGCGAAACCACCTGGAGGATGACATGTTGCGCTACATTCGCGAGGAACCCGTCATGTGCCAGGCGCTCGTTCAGGCTGCGTTGGCGTTACTCGTCGCCTTCGGCACGCATCTGAGCACGAGCCAGGTTGGGGCACTCGTCGCATTTTCGGCGGCGTTCCTTAGCGTGCTCACTCGCAGTCAAGTCACGCCTGTCGCTAGTCCACGGCTGACGGATGGCTCGGCCGCGACCGCGACCGTCGTCGGGCGGTAGGAGTCGGACCGCCGCGTCGAGGCAGATCGCAGAGAGACGTTCCAGCTCCTTTTCATGCTGGTCAGTGGTGCGAATAGGTGGTGACGGACTGTGGGTTCAGATTATGCCGTTCGGACCGTTTTTCGAGATTTATGAGCTGATTGGTCGAAAATGGCCGTCGCGTTGTCCAAGTCTGCATAAGAGCCCTTAGCTCATAACTCGACCTGCTCGGAATCTGCTTCGAATGATCGTCCCGTACTGTCTGAACAGACGATCGACGGAGGCGTAAATAGCCAATTTCCTGGCTGTGATCTCGCCATCGAACGGAGAATCGTAGCAATTCATCCCTTTCACAGAACTGGAACCTCAACAGCCGCGATGAAATCTCTCGGGCAGCTTCACCGGGGAGAAGAACGCGAGGCTTCGGGGTCGGCCGGTGTTTTTGATGCTTCGGGGGTGAAAAGGGCGAAACGCGATTTCGCCGGGCTGAACCCAGAGTTCTTGCTGAGCTGCAAAGAGATGCGTTCACGACAAGCGCGTCAAACCGAGGGCCACAAGTCCAGCGTCAAGTTTTGCGGTTTCACGCTGAGACAGGGTTGGTATCGCTCTGGCCGAATCAGCATCGTCCGTAAGATTTCCTCAGATTTTGGGTCGGATCCAGTTTTGGTGAGGGCACTATTCTTGGCTGCTATCTCGCCGGGCATGCCACCAAAGGAATACATCTAAGGGCCTACTCGATTCGATCACGTCCATCTGAGCCGGGCCTAAACTTTGCAGCCACTTCACGCAATTCTCGGCCTCCCTTCGGAATTATTCCGGTTTTCTTCATCTGGTCGCCGTCGCTAAGGTCTTAATTCTTCCTCAGGGCAGTCTCTACTACGAGTGGGTTGCAGTGCGGAGCCATTGGCACCAGTCTCGGTGGCCTGCTAGCACAGGGCTTGGGACCGCCGGGATCGTGTGCATGTCGACGGCATTCTCTTCGCGGTACGTCAGTCATGGAGATTCGGGACAGGTTGAATCGGAACCGCAGGTTTAGGAGGCTCTATGGGTCGCATGCCTAGACGTCCTTCGGGTCGGTCGCGGCGAACATTCCTGGGGCAAGTAGCGAGCGCAGGCACCGCACTGGGAGCGGGTTTGGTGCGGCCCGCATCGGCCTTCGCAGGCAGGGCGGTGGACGACGAGGATCGTGAGGGATCACAGGGCGGAAGGCCGAACCCGATTCGTGGCGGCGTCGCCCCGTTTGCGCCGTTTGCGATCTTCGTCCATCATAACCCGTTGAACCCGGCCAATCCGTTGAGCAGCCTCAGTGACCCCTCTCAGATCACGGACTTCAACGGGTTCGTGGGTCTGACGCATATTCGCGGGGGAGGAACCGGAACGGACACCGGCACCGGCGTCAAGACGGCGCTGGCGTTCCAAGCGGACATGGGTTTCAGCCAGGGGACGTTCATCGGTAGTGACGGTCGACAACACGAGGGTACCTTTGCCTTCGTCTGACTCGATCTCTTTACCGGTCCAGTCGGATCGGCCAACGTCGCCCAGCAGATTCACGATTACAACGTACACGTCGATTCCAACGACGTGTTCTGGATGATTCGGGTGTCAGAGACCGCAGTCGAAGTTGATTTCGATGAAGCCCGTGCTCGTCTCCGCGTGACCGGGTTGAAGGTGTTCGACGACCATGATCTCGCCAACTCGCTGACCGATGGACTGGGGCTGCCTGGCGATCTGGGCTTTCCATATCCACAGATCTTGCCCGTGCCTCCCACGCATGCGACCGTTTCCTTCGATGTGCAGTGGAACGGCGCGCGGACGAGTGCGGCGATTCACAATGCGTCGCAGCGGTTCATGGGCTCGTTCCTCGAAACAGAGGCGACGATTCAGTGGACCGCCCAACAGCCGGGTTTCCATTTCGAGTCCGAAGCACCCGACCCGACTCGAAACCTGATTTCCGTTCTCGGACGCGAGCGAAACGGTACGTTTTTCGTCTGAAATGCGATTGCTAACTCGCTCGGGATTCCCAGGGTCCTTTCCGGTGAAGAAATCAGAGGTGTAAGTCGTTGCACCGTCCAAGTGAGTTTCGACCCAATAGGTGTGGTGGCAATTGATGCGTGCTCGACTGCGTTCAGATCCGTTAACGACTCTGAAGTCGAGGTGCGTAAGGGGCGGACCGCAGTGGCTCACCGCAGCATCGTGAGACTGCAGACATTGTTGCGGCGTCCGTGAAGTTCCCGCGCGTGATCGAGGCGTCGAATCTCGTTGCTGCTCCGCAGGCATGCTCGCGGCGAGGATCAGCCGCTTGACGAACCTACTCCCACGCGGTTCGACAACGTGGTGCAGGAGTGGTAACGCAATCGCCGGTCAGCCGTGGAAACGTGTACTTGGTGCGGTTCGATCCGACCTTTGGGAGCAAAATACGGAAGACGCGACGACGCCTTGTCGTATCGCCCGACGAACTGAACGAATACCTCGGAGAGTGATCGTGGCGCCGATGACACTGGCGGCCATGAAATTGCGCGACTACGAGGGCACGGCGTGACCTGATCGAACTTACGTACCCTAACGTGAACCGGTGCAACGCGCCTTCAGCCGCCGCAGGTGTACCCGATCCGTTTGAAGTACGGCCGCTGCACGTGGTTCACGTGGTCGGCCCCGTAGTGACCGTGGACGAAGCCGTACTCCCCGAATTCAAACGCACAGCTGCGAATCGGTCCCCGGGCGGTCGGAGCGCTCAGGTAGTACGGCGGCCTCCGATCGTCGTCGCCGGGCTGGTCCCGCGGCCGCCTGTAGGCCGGCCCGAGGAGTCGCGCGCCGATCTGCCACACCGAATCGTCGAAGCGGTCATCGTCGAATTCCGACAGGAGCAAGTCGAAGGTTCGCATCGATCCATTCGGCGCTCCCCACTCGTCGGGGCCGCCCCCCGCGGGAATGTTGCCTGTGCCGTGCTCGAGGCCGCAATAGAGAAACAGTGATCGGCACTTCGCTCCGTACTGATGCACGTGGTCTGGCGTGTACCCAGACACGCCATCCCAGCCCGGAATGACGACAACGAATCGTCGAAGGTCGCCGTATGCCGAGTTTGCGAGTGCGTCATTCACTAGATCGAGCTGCTTCATCGCGATAGGGTACCCACGCTCGCCGTCGTCGCCGCCGAGAAACAGCAACTGGCGATTGAATCCCGCGCGCGCGACTTCCACGACGAGATCGGCTAGGCGGCCATCGACCTTGGTGTTGTTGGCAGTCCAGTCGAGGGGGCCGAAGCGATTCGCGGCGTACGGTTGATTCGGTTCGTCGTAGAGCGGCTGGCCCGACGGCAGACTGATGATTGCGTGGGTGTCGCCCCCCTCCCACGCAGTCGATGCGTGCTTCGCATCATACGCGGCTCGTCGGTCCGCAGGGGTCAGCCAAGGCAGCGCAGCTTCAAACCACCGTAAGTCGCCGAACTGCCGAGTGTGAACGACGAGCCCTTGAAAGGTGATCCGAATGTTCAGAATCTGGTCGCGCGTCGGCGGAACCGGCGCAATCGCGCCGGCCAAAGCTCGCACGTCCTGGTTCTGGTTGCCGGCAAATGATCGCGGTGGCCGGGCCCAGCTTCCGATAAGGAGGACGGCCAGAACGGTTGCGGGCAACCCCAGCCAGACCTGGCCATTGACCAGCTCGCGGTGGTTGGGCTTCGAGATCCCGTCCATCTACTTGATTGGACGCGCAGTGCGCGCCCGCAGTCAATGCCGATTCAGGAAGCAGGTCGCACATTCAGGAATTGTGCTGGTTCAGCGTCGGATAACTTGGCTGTTACAGGTCGGATACTGTGGCCGAAACGCGTGGGGGAACGAGGCAGCCGGCACGTGAGCCAGAACGACCGCGTAATGTCCTGTACTCCCGTTCTGTCCCACTGATCGGCCAAGGACGGCCGGCGGTTGATCACGCAGCGCGCCTGTAGTCGTTGAGCAGTCCCCCGAGAGTTTCTGACGATGGACGCGCCCCTGCCTCGGGTAGAAGCCCAAACCGACATTCTGACTTATCGCACTCCGTGATTTGGCGGGACACCGTGGCAGAAGAACGCTCGGACTGAACTTTGCTGGAACAACTCGCCTTTGAAAGCGTGGCAAACGTCAAAACACCGACGATTCTCTTCGTGGGTCAACAGACTCCACGCGGCCGATGCCCTCAATCAGTCGAGAGGTATCGTGGGCTGAAAAGCAACGGTATCCCGACGCCCCTCTACGTCGCTCTCCACGAGCTGCACGTGTGGGAGGAGCGTCGCCGCGAGCTGTTCAAGATGAACGTCGAACTGGAATGGTTTGAGAAGTCCGCGACGAAACGCCCATACTCGTGGGAACACGTGCCGGAGGCGGGGCGCACCACGCAGCACGCCCACGACGCACCCGTAGTCACGATCGCGCGACTGCCACGGTCATCGGCGACGGAGGACTCCGAATTTCTCAGTCGCGGGAAAGGAGCCGGGTACTCGTTTAAACTCATGACCGGCCGAGCTGAACAGCTGAAGATGCTACGAAAGCCTAAGACGTCGGCTGTGAAAACCACCGGCTTGTGGGGTGCCGTCCCCCTCGTAGCAGCGGACGCTGACTGTGTGATCCCCCTCGGCTGACGGAACGTTCGCGCGCCAGAGGACCCAGGTTGTGCGCGAGAGGGGCTCGCGCAACCACGCCTCCTGCCATTCGCCGTTGTCGACGCGTACTTCGACTTTCGAGATACCGCGTGCCCCGGCGTGTGCGATGCCGCCCACAGGAACCGTTCTTAGGCCTTCCCGGTCCGCTCGCGCACTCTTGACGTCAACGGCGTCGACAACGGATGAAGCCTTCATTCGGCCTTCCCGATTCCATCCCCGCGTGACCCAGTATCCAGGTTCCCAGTGATCGATGAACTCGATCGAAACAACCCATTTTGGTTGCTTCATCCCGTAGAGGTCCGGAACGTACAGGCGCAACGGAAAGCCATGTTCGGCGAGGAGCGGCAGGCCGTCCCACGCATACGTCAGCATCACGCGCGGATCGCGCTCGATGAGGTCCAGTGCAATCGTCTCGAAGAAGCCGTCAGCAGACATGACTTTCAAGTGACTGGCGCGAGGCCTGGCCATCCATCGACCCACTAGGCGCCGAAGACTGACGCCCGTCCACCGTGTGGTGCCAATCAGATCTCCGCCGACCGGATTGGAAATGCACGAGAGGGTCACGAATTGGTGAAGCGGTTCCTCGTGTCGCAGCTGGTCCAGCGTCACCTCCAGCGGATGGTCGATGAGACCGCCAATCTTTAATCGCCAGCGCGTGACGTCGATGGTCGGCACGCGCGTGTCGATATCAATCCGGTAGTGATCTTCGAGAGGCGTCAGCTCGCGACGGGTCCCCGTAACCGGGGTCACCGCCGCGGCCGCATTCGGCAGCTGATGGTCGTCGGACCAGCGCGCTCGGGGGCCGCTGACCCGGCGGCTGCCTAGACTCCAGACCGCCTCGAGCACAGTCGAGAAGCCGGTCGCGCACGCCAGGCCGACGAAAACCCGACGCCGACTGTCGCCGTTGGCCGAAATCACTCGAGTATGGGCGGATGCTCTGTCGCTGTTCGAAGCCGCCCCTTCCAACCGGTCGCGTATCCATCCAAACGCGAGGCCGCAGGCCACGAATGTTCCGACAACCCACGCAGCGTCTCCGCTTGCGCCCGAGGGGATCCGGTTGAGCTGGGACTCGATCAGGGCCGCGCATGCGCCGAGAATCGCGCCAAAGATCACGCCCGGAAGAACAGCTGGTTCGTTGGAGTAGCCGAGAACGACGAAAAACGCGCTCCCACCGACACCTCCAATCACCAGAGCTCCGGCCATGGCCATCAACTGCTCGGTGGTTTTCGCGACAGCGCTGATGGTGCCAACGTGCAGCGCCAGACTGATGGCGACCATCCAATCGATGCCGGCGGTGAGGACCGACCCTGGCAGCACACGCGCGATCCAGTCAAAGAGATCGAGCGGCACGAACGGCAGACCGGCGATCTTCCACCCGAGGCAGGAGACGGCAAGAAGCAGCCCGGTGAGCAATATGCCCACGATCGCGCCATCTCGCACTCGTCGAGCCATGACCGAGAAAGAATCGCTGATTTACGCCGCGAAGGGTGCGGAAAAATCGATCGGCAGTAACATACGGCGCTTTTCGCTTCGTGCCCGAGCGCATCGTGGTGCTGTCGGCCTGCTCCGTAGCGGTTCAGCGCATTGTTCAGCTGGTCCCCTTGCTGTTCCGATTCCGATCAACTGTGTTCAAAGAAGTCGAGATCGTCTGCCGCGGCACGAACGTTCCGCGGTACGACGTTCGGTACGTCAGCCAAGGTGTAGAAGCCTGAACGTCAGAATGGCGCACCGCGCGGAAGCAAGAATCTGGGGCAGACGGGCGAACTGCACTCCTTACCCGTCGAGGAGTTCACTGATGGTTCAACCGATTCAACTTTATTTTTCTTTATCTGCACGCGGCGCTGGAGCAGTTCGAGGAAGCGCTGCGCCCGCAAGCTGGCCGTCGCCTCCGCGGCGCGAAGGAGTACCGGATCCGGTCGAGATGGTAAACGACAAGAAACAAGTACAGACCCGAGACGACCGCGATCAGGTGAGACAGCTCGACGAGGCTTTTCTGCCCCGGCGACGATAACTGAAGGTCACGTGGTTGTGCTTGAACTCTACCAACACCCGACTATTGTCATTGATCCAACCTGAGGTTGATTTCGACGGTCTGCGTCGATTTCGAGCTAGAATACTTCGCTCAACGGATCACTGTCATGCGCCGGCACGCTGGCGCGGTTCGAGCCGCCGCACCTGCAAGTGCGTTCGATGAACAAGGAGGCCGCCGACTATGGATCGGACCAGACGCACCATTTTGGCAGCGGGAGCTGCGGCCGCGGCAAAGGCCGCCGTGCCGCGCGCATTCGCTCAGCAGCCGAGCAAACGAGGCACGGGCACGTTCTATGAGCGAGGCCCAGTTCGCATCTACTATGAGGAGGCCGGTTCCGGCTTCCCACTGTTACTGCTGCCAGGCGGAGGTTTGAACGCCACGATTGCTTTTTTTGACGGCAACTCGCCGTTCAATGCGATCGAGCAGTTCAAGGGAGAATATCGCTGCATCACGGCTGATCTGCGCAACGCCCCCAGCGGCCAGTCCACCGGCCCCGTCGAGGTCGACCGGCCATGGGAGTCCTACGCCGACGACCAGCTCGGTCTGATGGATCATCTGGGGGTCGACAAGTTCTCGGTGATGGGTTTCTGTATTGGCGGACCCTTCATCTGGAGTCTTCTGAAGCGCGCGCCCGCCCGCATTAGTGCAGCCGTCCTCGCGCAGCCCGTCGGCTGGCGTCCGGAAATGCGCGACCCGAAGTACCCAGGCACATTTTGGAAGACCTGGGGTCCGGCGCTGACTGCTAAGCGACCGGAGATCACGTCGCAGACGACCGACCAATTCGTAACCAAAATGTTCGAAACCGACCCCGATTTCGTCTTTACCGTGACACGCGATTTCGTGCGTAGTTGTCAAAACCCGATCCTGGTACTGCCGGACGATGTCCCCGCGCACCCGTACGCCGTCGCCATGGAGTGCGCGATGCTCGCGCCAAAGGCCGAAGTGAGTATGTTCCCATGGAAGGAGCCCAAGGAGCGAATTCCCTTGGCGGTGCGCCAAATTCATTCCTTCCTCAAGGCGCATCGACCTGCTTAGGCGGCGGTGTCCAGGGCCAGCGCGTTCTGTCCCATCGTTCGGCCGAAGCGATGAGCGGTTATCACGCCGCGCGCAAATACTAATTGAGCAGTCCACCGAGGTGTTGCCGCCGGTGAACCCGAATTGTACTCCGCAATGAATTCTGCTCCGGCCTACTCGGGGATGGTGATCTGATCCGTCGAGACGGGCGATCTTCGCGTGGCCCATCAAGCTGGCAGCCACCTTCGCCGCACACCTTTTTTGTGCGCCATGAGGCACACGTGCGACGAAACGTCAGCCCGCAGATCAGCGGAAGGTCCTTGGCTGCTGGCACGATCATCGGACCATCCATCACATGCTGACGCACGCATGGGTGCCGCATCTCGCTAATCGACACGCCTTCGAGAAAGAGCTGATGGGGCGGCGCACCGTAGCGGCCTGTATACCTCTCCAAATCGAGGAGAACGGCCAGTCGCTGTTCCACAGCGGTACCGCGTTCACAAGTGAAACGATGCGAATGTCCGCCGGCAGTTCGTCGGGCGCCGGCATGTCGGTGCCTTCGACGAACACGGGAACGACGTGCGCGCTGACGCGGAGCGCCTCCGCAATCCCGAGCCACTGGGGGTCCGCGTCGTTTTCGAGACCGATATGACCGTCAAAGTCCGAGAGGGTGGCGCCCAGTGCTTTCCGATGATCACGAGCAACACCGACGTATGATCGATCTCGTCAGGACGCGCTCCTTCCACGAGACGGCCGCTGCCGATGCCTTCCTTGTTCCCGACAAACCAGGTTTTCGCCGCAGTTCCGGCGCAACTCGCGTGCGACCCGGTCCGGCGGCATGACGGCCTCGAAGCGCCGGTAGCTGACGAAGACTCTTGCGATCGCCGGGGAGCTCGCTGTTCGTACGACGCCCCGGTGATGTGTGGAGGCGACGGCGATTGCCGTCGACGCGCCACATTTCGAGCAGCGCTGCGTTTCACGA
>JBPYEE010000516.1:0-7474 GCA_051985095.1 Vicinamibacterales bacterium
AACCCCTCCAGATCCTGTTCCCGAACGCCGCTGCACCGGTCCGGTCGGGCTCGATCGAATGCCCGATCGGGACTCAGCGCGCCGAGCGGTGGCCGCGGTGCGCCGAACTCGCCGAACGTGCGAGGCCTGCGCCCGCCCCCGCGCCGGGGACACGGCCACGTGCGCCGCGTGCGCACCATCCACCAGTCCGACGCCCATCTGTTGCGAGGTGCGCGTCTCGTAAAATGGTGTCAGCCGTTATGTTCACGCCGCGCGCGATCGGGTTCGCCAGAACGCCGTACACCGAAACGAGGGCGGTGCCCAGGGGCCTGGGCACCAGACACACCGCCGAAGGGCGCCTGGAGATTCTGCCGGCATTCGAGGCGGGACTTGCCGACATTCAGGGCTTCTCTCACTTGTATGTTCTGTGGGAGTTCGATCGGGTGGAGGGGTTCGATCTGGTCGCGACGCCTCCCTCCGACAACGGGCGGCCGCACGGGGTATTTGCGACGCGTTCGCCGCGCCGCCCGAATCCGATTGGCTTGACCGTCGTTGAGCTGTTGCGACGGGACGCGCGAGTCCTCCATGTGCGGGGCGTCGATATGCTCGACGGCACGCCCATCCTGGACATCAAGCCCTATCTGTCGAGCGTGCCGGAACACGTCCTGCGTCGCGGCTGGCTCGCTGAAGCCGAAGCGCGGACCACGAAGGAATCGAGACCGTAAGGTTCGGCGTTGTCGGGGGTCTTACGGCTCGGGGGCGAGGCGCCAGCCGGCGGCCTCCCAGGACTCGCGGACGCGGAGCACCCACGTATGCGCCTCGCGCAGGGTGCCTGTCAGGTACTGAGCCGTCGGCAACCCCGAAAACGTCACGGAAACTTCGATGCCCCTCGACGTATCGCGGCGGGCGCAGACGACATGAGCGTTGTCGCGGCAAAGTGTCCACTCGACGACATTGTTGGACGCCACGTCCGGCGCCACTGCGACGAACATGCCAATCGACCAGGCCGCAGTCGGCTGGAAACGCGCCCGCGCCGCCGCGAGCAGCCGGTCGAATATTGCACGGTATGTAACCGTTACGCGGCTCAGCCGGTCTGGTAACGACCATTCCTGCTCGCCCGGAGAGTGTTCGGGGCGCGCGATATAGTGAGTCAGTGGACCGGCTGGAACGGGTTCGCTCTCCCATTCGCGTCGTGCTGCTCGCCGGGTTTGGCGGCCTCCTCCTGCTGATGGTGTTTGCCGGGCTCGACACGCTGGAGGTGCTCCGCGAGATCGAGACGAACAACAACGCCATCCGCCAGGAGTTTCTCGAGCGCAATCGGACGCTCAATGAAATCCGCTCCTCGCTGTATCTGTCAGGTACGTACCTGCGCGACTATCTGCTGGACCCGAACGTCGGTCAGGCCGAGTCTCATCGGGCGGCGCTCGAGCGAACCCGGGCGTCGATGGACACCGCACTGGCGGCGTACGGGAAATGGTTGCGCGGCGCGGAGATGCAGCCGTTCCACGGCCTGGAACGGGACCTCGACGAATACTGGCGCACGCTCAGTCCGGTCCTGGCCTGGACGCCCGCCGAGCGGCGGGCACGCGGCGATTTGTTCCTGCGCAGCGAGGTCTATCCTCGACGGACGAGCATGCTGGCGGTCGCCGACCAGATTGCTGAGGTCAACGAGCGGCAGTTGAACGCGGGCGACCGTCGCGTTTCGGACCTGTTCAACGCGTTCCGTCGCCGCGTCCGGATTACGCTGCTCATCACCGTCGGCGTCGGCCTTCTGCTGGCCGCGGTCAGCATCAGCCACACCCTGCGGCTCGAGCGCGACGCTCAGGTCCGCTACGCCGAGATCGCGCACGCCCGGCTCGAACTGCGCGAATTGTCGGCCCGCCTCGTCGATACCCAGGAACGCGAGCGGCGTGCCATCTCCCGCGAGCTGCACGACGAAGTCGGCCAGACGCTGTCGGCCGTCGTCGTGGAGCTCAGCAACTTGTCGGCGGCGTTGCCCGAGTCGGCGCCGCTGCTGCTGCGGGGACACGTCGAGACGACGAAGCGGCTGGTGGAGAGCACGATGAACGTCGTGCGGAATATGGCGTTGCTGCTGCGGCCGTCGATGCTCGATGACATCGGGCTCGTCCCGGCGCTGCGCTGGCAGGCGCGGGAAGTGTCGCGCCGCACCGGCGTCCGCGTCGACATCGCCACGGGAACGCTCCCCGACGACTTGCCCGACGAGCACAAGACCTGTATCTACCGCGTGGTGCAGGAAGCGCTGTTCAACTGCACGCGGCACGCCGACGCCCACGTCTGCCGGATTACGCTGCGCCATGAAGGGGGCGAATTGCTGCTGGCCGTTCAAGACGACGGCCGGGGGTTCGATCGAACGCAGGAACGCGGACTGGGCCTGCTCGGCATGCAGGAACGCGCTGAACGGCTCGGCGGCCGCTTCGAAGTCAACTCGGCGGCGGGCAAAGGGACGCTGCTGACCGTGTCGCTCCCACTCCCGGTCGCCGTGGCGCAGGTACCCGCGTGAAACGCGTGCGGATTCTGCTCGCAGACGACCATACGTTGATTCGACAAGGCCTGCGGCTGCTGCTCGAACGGGAACCGGCCTTTGAGGTCGTCGGGGAGGCCGCCGACGGGCGACAGGCGGTGGCGTTGGCCGACCAGCTGCGGCCCGATGTGCTGATCCTCGACCTGGCGATGCCGAACCTGAATGGCATCGAAGCGGCGCGCCAGGTCACGGCGCACACGCCGGCTCCGGCGATCGTCGTTCTGAGCATGCATGCCGACGAGAGTTATCTGCTCCAGGCATTGAAGGCCGGCGCACGCGCCTATCTCCTCAAGGATTCCGCCGACAGCGACCTGATTGCGGCGGTGCGCGCCGTGAGCGACGGCAAGGGCTTCTTCAGCCCGGCCATCAGCCGCATGCTGGCGGACGACTACGTGCGCCAGCTGCAGGAGCGCGGCGCGCACGACAGCTACGAGCTGCTGACGGCGCGCGAACGTGAGATCCTGCAGCTGCTCGCCGAAGGCAAGTCGAATAAAGACGTCGCATCGCTGCTCAGCCTCAGCCCGTATACGGTCGAAACGCACCGTGCGAACATCATGCAGAAGCTGAACCTGCACAGCGCGCCGGAACTCGTGCTGTATGCGGTGCGAAAGGGGATGATTTCGTAGGCCGCGTTCAGCGGCGCCTGCCGCGCGTGGCGCGGTCCAGGGCGGCTGCCAGGTCTGCGGGCCGCTCGGACCCGACGACCAGCACACGCCCGTTGCGAAGCTCGATACGGACCCCGCGCGTTCCCCCGGCGATGTACGCGGACGTCGACCCTCGCCGCCGGATGCCGTATCCGCCGAAATCACGCCGGGCGTCGAAGGCCGTCGCGGTCCAGGCGACCCATTCGGCGGCGCTCACCCGCTCACGCCGAAGGAGGCCACGCAAACCGACGGTGAGGCCTGCGGCCGTGACCTCGGTCATCAGGCGGACGCGGGTCAGCCACACGTAGACGATCCACAGGAGAATGGCGAAGAACATCAGATCGCCGTTTCGGACCGGATACGGGCCCAACTGGCGGCCGAATCCCACCTGCGCGATCGCCAGCGTCGTGAGGAAGAGCGGCAGAATGGCAAGACGCCATCGCAACCGGCGAACGCGGAGGGGTTGCTCTTCGTAAAACAGGGGTTCGGCGTCGCGGCGGGCCACTGCCCTAACGCAGCCGGCCAATCGCGTACTGCACGTTCGCGAACTGCACCTGGTAGTCGTACTTCGCGCTGAGGTTCTCGATTTCCGCGCGTGTCACGTTCAACTGCGCCTGTGTGAGCTCGACGATGGATGCCAGTCCCAGGTTATACCGCCCCTGCGCGAGATCCTGGGCGAGGGTGGCCGAGCGAAGAAATTGCGCGGTGACGTCCAGCCGCTGGAACGCGGTGGTCGCGTTCGCCCAGGCCACGCGCACCTCCTCGGCGACCTGCTCCTGGATATCGCGCAGCGTCTGGTCGAGCTGCTGCGCGCGATATTGAGCGGCCGCATGGCGCGCCGAGTACAGACCGCCATTCAGCACCGGCACATTCACGTTGAACGCGGCGCCGGCGTAATTGTCCGGCGTCGGCGTGCCGCCGCCCTGTACGAGCACCGGGATGACGCCGGCGACCCCGACCACGGTAACGCTCGGTCGGTTCAGATCCCGTTCGGCGTACGCGAACTTGTACGCCGCATCCCGTTCGAAACGCGCCCGGCTGACCTCAGGCCGTTCTGCCAGCGCCTGGGCGACGAGCGATTCCGCGTCGGGCGCGGGCCCCGGCGGCAGCGCCTCCTCGGACAGCCGATAGGTGACGGCGGTGTCGCTGCCGAGCGCACGCGCCAGCCGCGCGTAGGCCTCCTGGAGGTTGCTCTGCGCCTGGATCAGGAGCAGCCGGGCGTCAGCGACGTTCACGTCGGCGAAGGTGACGTCGAGCTGCGATCGGAGATTGTTCTGCGCCAGCGTGTTGACTTGATCGTAGACAAGTTGTCGCGCATCGACGGTCTGCTGCGCCGTCCGGACGAGCGCCTCCGACCGCAGCACGCCGAAGTAGGCGTTGTTGGTGTCGAGCAGGACTTGGTCGCGCGTCGCCTCGACGTTCCGATCGCTGGCCTGCGCCTGCAATCTGGAGCTCGCAACGAGGTTCGGCGTCCGGCCCAGATCGGTCACCAGCTGTGACGCGATCACGCCCGGGCTGACGCGGTCGATCAGCCGCGACGCGCTGATCGCACCGGCGCCGATGCGGGCGTTCGTGTCGGTGCTTCCGACGCCGGTCACGGCGCCGTTCACCAGCGGAAAGTAGGCGGATCTGGTCTCGCGCACGTTCTCGGTCGCCGCGGAGGCGAGGCTTTGTGCCGCCAGCACGCGCGGATGGTTCCTGATCGCCAGATCTTCAGCCTGGCGGAGCGTCAGGGTCGCGCCGGATGGCGGCTGAGCCGGCTGTGGCGCCTGGGTCCGCGGTGCCGCCGGCGGCGCCGCCTGGGCGGCCACGGCTGCCGCGGACAGGTCGAGCGCGGGATGGCGTTCAGCGGCGGCGGCCTGCGGCGCCAGGAGGCCGGAACCGGCCAGAGCAACGATCACACACAGGGGTCGGATGATCATGGGTGGCTTTTCCTGCGGCCGTACACGAGCACGTAAGCGGCCGGCACGATATAGATCGTCAACAGCACCGAGACCGTGAGGCCGCCGATGATCGCCCGCGCCATCGGCGTGTACTGCTCGCCGCCGGTGCCCAGCTTCATGGCCATCGGCAGCATCCCGATGATCGTCGCCAGCGACGTCATCAGAATCGGGCGGAGGCGGACGCGGCAGGCGGTGATGACGGCATCCGCGACGCTGAGGCCCTGCTCCTCGAGCTTGTGCGCAAAGTCGACGATCAGGATGCTGTTCGAATCGGCAATGCCGATCAGCATCAGGACGCCCATGAGCGACATGACGTTGAGCGTCGTGTGCGTCAGCGGCAGGATGATCAGCACGCCGATGAACCCCATCGGGATCGCGAGCATGATCAGGAACGGATCGACGAACGACCGGAACTGCGCCACGAGAATCAAGAAGAGCAGGATGAACGACAGGACGAAGCCGAACGCGAAACTGCGAAACGACGCCTCCATGCCCTCGACCATGCCGCGCAGCGTGACGCGGACGTTCGCCGGCAGCTGCGCCGCCGCGACGGTCCGCCGAATGGCGCTCGTGACGTTGCCGAGGTCCTCGCCAACTGGCGTGACATAGATATCGAGCACGCGCTGGATCTGATAGTGGTCGACCTCGGTAGGCGACTGCGCCGCCTCGATGTTGACGACGGAATTGAGCGAGGTCGGCGCCTTGAGGTGCGGCGCCTTCAGCGGGATCGCGCTGAGGTCCAGCAGGCTGTGAATCGCCGGTCGGCCGTGTTCGTAATACTGCACGCTGAGGAAGTAGTCGTTGCCGGTCTTGTAGTCCACCCAGTAGTTCGGCGAGATCATCACGT
Source organism: Vicinamibacterales bacterium (assembly GCA_051985095.1). Lineage (GTDB taxonomy): Bacteria > Acidobacteriota > Vicinamibacteria > Vicinamibacterales > CAVVIG01 > Gp6-AA45. Next base: position 5,956 of record JBPYEE010000516.1, read on the forward strand.
TCGAGTTCAAGGCGGTGATGACGTTGTCGACGACTTCCTTCTCGCCGAGACCGAGCTCGGCCGCGTGAATGCGATCAATATTGAGCCGCAGCGCTGGATAGTTCATGTCCTGGGGCACGTACACCTGGCCGACGCCGGGCAGCGCCCGAATGCGCCGCGACAGATCCTGCGCGACCGCGTAGGTCCGGCCGAGATCGCGACTCGACACCTGGACGTCGATCGGCGCCGGGGCTCCGCTGTTCAGGATGGCGTCGACCATCGAGCCGCTCTGGAAGAACGTCCGCACATCCGGGAACGCGTCGGCCAGCGCCGTGCGAACGCGGTCCATGTAGACGAGCGTCTCCGTCTTGTGTTCGTCGGTCAGCTGGACCTGAATCGTTGCGGTGTACTGCCCGGCGTTCGACGTATACAGGGCTGAGAAATCGTTGACCACGCCGATGTTCGAGACGATCGTCCGGAGCTCCTCCGGTGCAACGGTGTGGCGGATGAGATCCTCGATCCGCGTGACGTACTCGTTGGTCACCTCGAGCCGGGTGCCGGTCGGGGCCTTCAGGTTCACGGTGAACTGGCCAGCGTCGGTCTGAGGGAAAAACGACAGACCGAGCAACGGATAGATGCCGAGGCTCGCGATGAAGACGCTCGCCAGCGCACCGAGCGTGAGGCCGGGGCGCCGGAGCGCACGTCGCACCGAGCGCTCATAGGCGTCGAGCAGGGTGGTGAACTGCCGGTTGAACCACGCGTTGAACCGCCCGCCCCGCGTCGTCGGCTCCGCGACGGGAGCACCGATGGTATCGCCGTGGCCGTGCGCCGGATCGGCGTGCGCGGGGTGGACGCCTTTGAGGAACCGCGCACAGAAGAGCGGGATCACCGTCATCGCCACGACGAACGACGCGAGCAGCGACAGACAGAACGCGAGCGCCAGCGCCGAGAACAAGAACTTGCTCACGCCGTAGAGGAACGTCACCGGAAAAAAGTCGACGACGTCGACGAGCGTGGCCGCCAGCACGGCGAGGTTCACTTCGGCGCCCCCTTCAGCCGCCGCGACCTCCGGCGACGCGCCCATCTCGAGGTGCCGATAGATGTTCTCGAGCGAGATGACCGAGTTGTCGATGACGCGCGAGAAGGCGAGCGCCAGCCCGCCCAGGATCATGGTGTTGACGGTGCTCCCCATCATGTACAGGATGACGAACGTCGCCAGCGCCGACAGCGGGATGGAGAGCAGGACCGCGACGGTTGCGCGCATGCTGCCGAGGAAGATGAGGATCATCAGGCTCGTGAGGACCAGGCCGATGATGCCTTCGTGAAAGACGGTATTGATCGCCTCGCGGACGAACACCGACTGATCGAAGGCGATCTCGGTCTTCAACTGCTTCGGCACATCGAACAGGTGCCCGACCAGCTCCCGCACCGAGTTCACCACCTCGAGCGTGTTGCTGTCGCCCCCCTGCTTCATGATCGGAATCGACGCCGACTTCTGCCCGTCGATCCGCACGATGTTGTATTGCAGCTGCGACGCGTC
>JBPYEE010000517.1:0-18323 GCA_051985095.1 Vicinamibacterales bacterium
GATTGGTCGCGGGCGGTCGTGGACAGTTGTTCTATCCGCGCCGCCCACCGCAGTGACCAGACCGGACCGAATCCCACCGACCGCGCCAAGGCACGGGAGCACGCGTCACCTCATTTGCGACGGACGAGGCGTGCCGCTCGCGGTTGGCCTGACTGGTGCGAACCGTAACGACTCGCAAGAAGCCCTGGCGTTGGTGGATGCGGTCCCCCCGCTGCACGGCCATTGGGGGCGACCGCGGCAGCGGCCGGACTGTGTGCTCGGTGATCGCGCCTACGACGCGGCCGCCATTCGGCGCGGTCTTCGGACTCGCACATCGTGCCCTTGCTGGCCATGCATCGCATCGCACATGGGAGTGGCTTGGGCCGGTGGCGGTAGGTCGTGGAGCGCACATTTGCCTGGTTGAATCAGTTTCGCCGCCTGCGCGTGCGGTACGAGAAGCGCGCCGACATCCACGCGGCGTTCCTCTCGCTCGGGTGTGCACTGATTTGTTGGCAATCGCGGCGCAGGAGGTGGCGGCCGCCTTAGCGACGGCCCACTTCTCCGACATCCATCGTTTGGGCGCCGTTTGGGGTAATCGCGTCCACGCCGCTCCGGGCGTCGTCGGGACGGCCAGCTCCGCGGGAATCGGTAAACACTCCGCTGTTTACAGGCCGACGACCTTCGTACCGGACGGCGATCGCCTCAACCAGGCGTAACAGCCCACGGCTCGCTGTGAATCTCTGGCAACATTTCGTCGCGCTACTCCGATTGCAACGCCAGCGCCACCGATTCGCACTGACCGTGGCGCCGAGAGAGCTGGACGAGTCGTTGCATCCACGCGCGTTGTGGAGCTAGCTCTCGAATAAAAGGCAGTATGAACATCAGAATAGGGTTGTCGTGGCCGTGATGGGCAGCGCAGTGGGTGTCGTGTCCTGCTCGAAGCCTGTCACCGACTACGTCAACCGCACGGGCAGGGGCAAACGAATATGTACGACAACCCACTGAGGTTTTGATACAGGCTTTTACAATTCAGCTGCCGCGAACACACCGCAGCTTTTCGAGGATGGGACGATGGCCAGCAAATTCGTACTCACAGCCCACACCACGCCGACAACGGTTCTGACGAAGGTCCTCAGGACGCCGCGGCAGCTACGAGAGACGGATCGCATCACGATCGCGCAGTACAACGTGTATAACCTCTTTGGCAACTACGCGAAGAAACCGAAGCCTGACGACCAGATGGAGGCACTCGGCAAGGTGATCGCCGAGCTCAGCCCCGACGTGATCGCCTTCGCCGAGGTTCAAAACGAATGGATTCTCCGCAAGCTGTTTCAGGACTGGGTCAACCCGGAACTGACCGAAGCGGATAAGTACGACGCGTTCGTCTGCATCCCCGCCAACGACCGCCGCGGCATCAACGTCGCCCTCGTGACCAGACTTTCGGTGCGTGGCGCCATGACGTTTCACGATCGCGAGATCGACACCGGCGGCGAAGACCCGATCCGATTCTCACGCGATCTCCTCGGCGTTAAGATTCAGGCAACCCCGGATCCGAAGGATACCTACATTCATTTTGCCGGTCATCTGAAGTCACAGATCGGCGGCGCGGCTGCGGCCGAGAAGCGAGGGCTGGAAGCGACCGAAATCGTCAGCATCTTCACGGAGCCGACCTTTGGTGACCAGCCGTTTATCGATCAGGCGTGCACCCTGGGAGGCGACATGAACGAACAGCCCGACGCGGCCGCCGTCGGCGTGCTGCGCCAGGGAGGGCTGACCGATGCGTTCGCCGCGGTCGAGCCGAATCACACCTATCCGACCGCGATCAACGAGGGAGCATCGCAGCGACGATACCCCGACCAGCGGCTGGACTATATCTTTACCACTCCGTCGATGACACCACGGCTGAGCGAGCAGACCATTTTCCGTGAAGGGACCACCGACGAGGCCTCGGACCATTACCCGCTCACGGCCGTGTTGCGCCTGACTTGATCGTGCCGACGGCAGCGCTGACCGCGCGGCAGACAGCGATCGTCCGATTCAGCTATCCAGGCGCGAGGCCAGACACCCTACTGTCGCTGGACGTAGAGCGCCGTTATGAGGTGACGCTATCGATCGACAACGTCATCCTGCCGGCGCCGCGCTTCTCGCCCCCCTTTGGCGATGAGGAGTGGCGAGATGTCGTGGAGGCTGTTAGGACCTGTACCGCACGCGAAGGACTCTCGGGCGACGGCAAGGCAATTCCACGGTCGCTGTGGCGGCTCGCTGAGCAGGTTCGCAGCGCCGGCCGCCGGCTCTATCGCGCCCTGGCAGAGCTGAATCCTGCGCTGCGCGCGCTCTTAGAGCTCCGTACCCCTCGCCGCCTTGTGATCGAGAGCGACCGCGCTGAGATACAGGCGCTGCCGTGGGAAACCCTGACCAGCGAATCGTGGGAGATCGCCGCCGCCGGCGGCTTGTCGATCGTCAGGTCCGTTCGTGCCTTCGATCCGATGCCGCTCGGCGCCCCCGGTTTTTTGCGCGTGTTCTCGACGGCTGGGCCGGGTGTCGACGATCGTACGATCAAGGCACTTGAATCGGTCGGCGTGACGAGCGAAGGGGAACGGCGTGCCGGCATCGAGATCACGCGAACCGACGATCCGGATGCCAAGGTGGTGCACATCGTCGCACATGGCAGTGAGTATGACGGCACAACTGATTGGGGTCCGCTCGGTCGTGTGACGCCGGACCAGCTAGGACGCCATTTCGAGAACCGGCTGATGGTGCTGCTCTGGAGCTGCTTTTCAGCGATGGTCCATTCCTGGGACTCCTCTCCTGCCATGGCACTGCACGGGAATGGCAACAGCTTCGTGCTCGGCTTTACGGCGCCGCTGCACTTCGACGCAAGCGCGGAAATAGCCAAGAACTTCTACAACGATGTCTTCGGCGCACAAGGGCATCAGGATCCCGAGACAGCGGTCGCCGCAATCAGGGCGCGCCGTTTCAAAGGTGAGGAGACGTTCGCATTCTGTGACTGGGCTTCACTGACGCTCTGGATGCGGCAGCCCATCGACCTCACGACGTTGCCGCTCGGCCGCGTCCGAGTGCCGGACGCGGACTGGAACGATGGCGATGTCGAGGTGGTCGACGAGCAGCTTCGGCGGCTGCTCCAGAACGACGCAGCGCTCGGTGACGTCCGAGTGCTCCGCTCCGCCAAGGTCGATCTGCCGTTGCCGCGTGCATTAGCGCGAGGCTGGGCGGGCCCGGTCGTGCACCTGAACGGTCCAGAAGCGCTCGAAAGCTCGCCGGCCTTCGAACAGCTCGGTATCGACTCCCCCGACTGGGTTCATCGTGCAGATCGGTTCCGGCTCCTCTTGGACAAGCTCAAGACGTACCGCTTCGCTCTGCTGGTTTGGACGAATATCGGCAGCAACGAAGTGTTACTGGTGCAAACGTTAGCGCCAGTACCGTCGAATGTCGGACTTGTCCTCGTCTCGCCATTTGCCCTCGGCGAAACGTGGCCAGGCCGGCCGGTGGACGGCGCGTGTACCGGACAGATCGAACGGGCACCGGAGTGCGGCGTGCCCGCGTTCCTATACCTGGCCAATCGTGATCGTTTTGCAGAGGCGCTCCAGCTACCATGTCAGAACTCAGACGACGTGGAATACTGGAGCACACGCTGTGTCGCGTCCGTAAAGGTAGACAAGAAGGAGGACGCAAGACTCTGCATCACGCAGGTCGCCCGGGTCGACCCCATCGAAGCCGACCTGCTACGGGCCAACCTGCTGAGCCGTGAGCAGCGACATCTGGAAGCCCGCGAACTCTATCTGAGGACTGCGGATCGGGCCCGCGAAGCGGGGAAATGGCGCGAGGTGGCGCGCATCGACCAGGAACTGGCGTTTCTCGCCGACCAAATGGGTGATCGCGGCCAGGCGGAACACCGCTACGAAGGCGCTATTAAACGGCTCGAGAAGGCCGAAAAGCATGACCGAGACTCGCGGTGGACCTCGGCGCTCGGCCGCGTCTTGCGCGACTACGCCGACTTTCTGGTGTCTGCCGGACGCGAAGACGCATTCGCACTGCTCGAGCGCGCCACCGCGATTCACGCGCTGGAGGGGCGCATCACGCAGGTTGCCTACTGCCGCGTGACGCGCAGTCGCCTGCTCTGTCATCTGCGCCGATACGACGAGGCTGAGCGTTGCGCGCAGGAAGCCGCCATCGTCTTTGACAGGGCCGGAAACCGCTATGGGTGGGTCGATGCGGTCCGCCTGATCGCAACCATCGCCAGCGAGCGGAACCGACCTGTGCAGGCGTTTTCGGTGCTCGAGGCGGCAATTACCCGGCGGCAATCTGAGGGAAATCGGCTAACTCGTCCGCTGAACGGCAAGATTCTGCTGCAGATGGCGGAAATCGCATGGTCGGCCGGGACGCTCGACGAAGGGCTGGCGCACGCACGGAGGGCGCAGAGTCTGCTTCAGCCGTACCAGCCTGAATGGCGAGAGGCGCGGCGGCTAGCTCAAGTCATCAGTGGCCTTTCGAGCTCGACGCCTCGGGTTGCCGCCCTCGCCGGCAGGCTGATGAAGCCGGACGAGGCGTTTCCGCCCGGCGTGCTTGATCGCATCCGCATCGCGCTGGCGCAGGCCTTCATGGCGCATCGCATCGAGCTGCTGATCTGTTCGGCCGCCCGCGGTGCAGATCTCCTGGCGCTTGACGTGGCCGGCGGCCTGGGCATCGAGCGCACGGTTGTTTTGCCCTACGCCAGGGAGCGGTTCAAGACCACCTCTGTCGAGCCCCCGGGAGACGCGCGCTGGACGGAGCTGTACGACAACGTGCTCAACGAGATCTCCGAAGACCGCCTGATTGAGCTCAATGCTGCCGCCGACGCTTACCATACCGCCTATCTGCGCATCCTCCAGCTCGCGCGCGAGCACGCCGGTGCCGAGCGGCCGACTGCATTCGTCGTCTGGAACGGCCACCGAGAAGGCGACAGCGACCGAACGGCCGATTTCAAGGACGACGCAGGAACCTGGTTCGACGTCATCGAGATCCCGGTCGGCCAGCCAGCTCAGCAACGCTCGAATTGAAAATTTAGGAAGTCGCCGCCAGCGTCGAGCTGCAGCCCAGCATACGGCATCGTCAGCTGGCCGGGAATGCGGAGGCGCCGCGCCGGGGCCGAGAACGACGCGTGAGTGATGTCGCTGAAGTCGGCTACCATCGCCGACCCATGCCCGGCATGTTCCCACCAGACCACAAACTCCGATTCAACGCAGAAGATCACGCCGTCGAGCGATCGAGGCGAGTCCTTGATTGCCATGGCAACCTCGGCGATCCGCTTGGTGAACAGCTCCGGGGCTACCTCCGGCTTGCGGCGGCCGACATAGATGTGAACGTGTCCGTTCTGCCAGTCGACGGACGTCTCGAAGAGATGGTATGGCTGGTCGAAGATCACAGTGCTCACAAACAACCTCGGGAAACCGCTGCCGCTCCGGCCCATGTCGAAGATGAGGTCGTGAAGCTCGCTGTAGAGACGGCCACCAACGGATCGCTTGGCGCTGTGATACGCCTCCTGGGTCGTGTAGAAGACGAGCGCGACTTCGTCCGGCGTTTCTCCCGCGGCCGACGCCGGGAGGACGGCCGGCAGATAGGCCGACACGCCGTACAGCCGCTGTAGCTGCACGGTCGTCGGCATGAAGACCGTGGCGAGCTTGTAGACGAACTCCGATGCAGTCACGGCGTCAGCACGGCGGCCGCGGAAGACGCGTACCGCATCGGCCGGAACAGGCACGCTTATGGAAGGCGGCTCGGAGTGGGGTGCCGCTGCTGGCGCGATGAGCGGCCACGCGTCGGTGAGCGCGGCGTCGAGCGCCTCGAGCGCGGGAGCTTGGAGTCGCGGATCGTTCTCCGCGTCGAGCAGGCGCAGCGCCAGCCGCTCAATCTGCATTGCAACAGCGGGGCTGTCGGGACGGCGCTCTCTGACGGCCGTACTCAGAAAGCCTCCCTGGACGATGGCATGGATGCGGCGGACGCCGAGTTCTGTCGGCTCGTTCTCGGCAGAGAGCTGTGGGTCGCTTTCAAACTGCGCACTGACCGCCACACGCGTCGCCGTGCTGGAGGTGCTAAAGATGCCGAACACCTTCCGCCGTGCAAGCTCGAACGCCTGGCGGCTGGTGATCCCTCCTGACCAAAGCACCGAGACGCCCAAGTCGCGCGCGTACGCGTTGATCGCCGCGATCTCGTCGAACGTCAGCACGCCGTGATCGCCAATCCGCTCACGCACGAGCTTTCGTGGCTTGATCCGGTCAGGGCTGTCGAAGAGCGCGACGCTGGCTCCGGCGCCACGCGCCATTTTCAGCCACCGCAGCGCCGCGTCGGCACACCGTGCCGTGTTATAGATGTCGTCGTCGGTAACCAGCGGTGTGTCCACGTAGAACGCGGGAATCGCCGTCCACCCCTTGCACCAGCGCGTTAGCAGTTCGATCGCAGTTCGCTGCTCTTCGAACATCATTGGAACCAAGCCGTACTTTCCTGCCGTGAACCCTTGGGAGCGTGCGGTGTTGAGGCCGGTCCAGATGGTCCGCGCGGCCGACTCGACGTCGAGCTGATACCGATAAGTCAGGCGGACGCCGCGGCCGGCGGCGATGTGCAGCAGCCGCCGCAGGTGTTCCGGATCGAGCACGTTAAGTAACGACTGAATCCCAAGACGAAGGCGCGACGCAGGAAGGAGTGCCGCATCGACGGCGACTTCCCTGATGCCGGCATCGGCGCTCGCGTGAATCAGACGCTCGATCTGGTCGATGTCGCCGTCCTGCTGGACTGCGTGCGGGAACACGATGAGCGTCGAGAGCCGATGGACGGCGGGAGGGCCGACTGTTCCCTCGCTCCTGGCATGATCGACGGCGGCAGTGGCGGCTCGCAACGGCGTGAGGTCCGCGCCGACCGGAACAACAACGCGAATCGTCAGCGGACGGGGGCGCCGGTTTGGCGTCCGTACGAACGGGGCGAAGATGGCTACTATCGGCTCGAGCCATCTTGCATCCGACGGATCCCCCAGCGGTACCTCGGGTAACGGCTGCGACAGACGCGCGTTGACCCGGACGCCGACGTTGGTCGTGCAGAGCAGCCGGCCGAGAGCGACATCAGTGAGGGCGTCGTACTCGTCCGGTCCGATCGGCACCTCGCCGGCGCTCGTCATGCGCTCGCCGTCGAGCGCCACGCCCAACGTCAACGGGTCGGCCCAGCCGAGCGCCCGCGCTTTGGCCGAGGCGTATGCGGCATCGACGACCGCGGGCCCGGCGCTCCCTTCGTCGCTGACCGCGAAGAGCGGCCCATACAGGTCGCTGCGGTAGGTTTCGAGCAACGGCATCTGCGCAGAATCCCGCGTGGCGTGCGGGCGATTGATGGTCCGCATGAGCTTCTCCTGATGAACGGCGAGTGCGCCTGGAGGCGGGTCTGGAGCCCACGGGCCTGGGCCATGGCGACGACCACATCCCAACATGAGGATCGGCCGACGTCCGTGACGGAGAACCGCTGTACAGAGCGGCCGCCACTCACCGCCGTTTCGAGCGCGGCGACCGTGGTCTCGGTCGGATGACTGTCCTTGAACATGTCGAACCTCGAGGGCGTGTCGCCGGCGCAACTTGCCGAGATCACCGCCGCTGTTGGCGACCCCCGCTGGCCAAACGCTGTCTGCAACCCGGTAATTGAATCGCGATGCGAGAGTTGCAGAACGTCGGCTGACTGAATGGGGTGCTGCGCGAGGAGATTCGGCGGCAACCCTTCACGGGGCTGGTCATCGAGATCCGTGTCGCGCGGGAGCCACCCATTCGAACCCACGGGTTCGACGCGCCCCACGAGCGAGTCGTTGTGTTGGTTGTCCCAGCCACGGAAACTGGCGAACAGCCGGGCAGTTGCGCCGGAGGGAGTCGGACCATCGATTCCTGCGGTCGCGTGGGCGTGGAACCGCACGGCCGTCACCCCTGCGGCGTTCAGCGAGAATGCACCGCCGACGAGCCAGGCGATGTCCCCGACCAGCACCTGGAAAGCGGGACCCATGGCTGCTCGACTGGATGCGGAAAGATCGACCGAGTGCACGGGACCGAACGCAGACGCTGAGCCGCCGGCCTCAAATCGGATCGGACTCAGCGGCTGGCGCGCAGGTCCATGCTTCGCCCGGTCCAGCACCCATCTCGACGTGACCGCGCGGCACCAGACAACGACCAGGCCAGTCGCCTCCGCGAACTCGGCCAGCACAACGCCACGCCATGTCCGACCAGTGCGGATAGCAACATCCGCGAAGCCGGTCCGGCCGAGATCCTGCCGCACACGACCGGGTGGTTCGACCGCTCGGCTATGCGGCGCGCAGCGAGTGAAGACGTTCAGCGTGAGCGTCAGCACGCCGGACCTCTCATCGACCAACGAAGTTAAGCGTCAAGGCCACGGCTCCCAATGCCATCTCTATCGCGGTCAGCAACGATGTGAGCCGCAGCCGCGCGGTGCGCATCATAACGAAATGAATGAGGAGCTCGGTCTGCTCATCTTCCGCTCGCGAGAGCGCGGCGGCATCCGCGAGGCGATCGCCGACTGCCACTCGATCAGCGGTCGAGTCGATTGCCAGGTTGCCCCATATCATCCGACTCAGGGCTCGAACGCAGTGATACACGTTGACGAACCACACGGCGATCATGCCAATGATCACCGGGAGCACCGCCCGATTCGTCGCCGTAGTCGACGACCTGCTTGCGGCGTAAGCGAACGTGAAGATCGTGGCGAGGAGACCTTGAAACTGCAGCACGGCGCTGAAGCGACGGTCAAGAGTATCGAGGTGGTACAGCAACTCCTTGATGCGCAGCGCTCCCCAACGCATCGGCGATCCGGACTCCTGGGAAAGTGGCGCCGACAGCCGCGCGAGCACTGAAATATGCGCACGCCACCGGTCCGCGCTTGCGCGCCGGTTGGCTGCGCGGTGCCAACTCACGAGGACGCCGATATCGCCGAAAACCTCTTCAGCCCAAGACTCGGCTGCGGGCGAATCTCCCGGTGAGAACTTCCTCGACATTCCCAGCGTCGCCGCGGTATACCTGAGGCTTCAATCAACTTGCCGTCGGGTCAACCTGCGAGAACTATAAACTCACAATTCAACTGGTGCGTCGATTTCAGCGCGTTGTCGTTACGCCTTTAGAAGCACGACAGCGATAGCCATCAGAACTCTCCAGTGATCGCTGCCTGTTCGCCAGATATTGAGATGGTCTTCTCTCCATTATTCAGCCGGCGCACGATTTCGGCATTCAACTTGGGATTCGCGAAAAGCTCATTGAGCGTTATGACCCGCTCGTCGACACCTATCGAGCGCATCAGTTCATGAAAACCGGGACGACTGTTGAAATACCCTGTCGGGATGACCTGACCGTCCTTGTCCAAGTCGGGAACGATGCCGCCACTCGAACCGGGCCTGCCGCGAACAATTTGGACAGGGTCCTCCGTTACCAAACGCAGGACCGTCATCGCCCGCCCGATGCCGTCCATATGCGGAACGAACATGCCTAACTCAGCGATTTGATGATCGAGCAAGCGCCGGATTGCCGCCTCGTGCGTCACGCCTCCCGTCATGTCGAGCCAGCGCGTTCCGGATGCAATCTCGGCTTCGTCCTGATCCCTCAACGCCTGGCGCAGCGTAGGTTCGAGCCGGTAAGCTTCGTGCGGCCGCAATATGACTGCCTCCGTCCAGGCGAAAGCTGCGAGCTCGACTCGAGAATACTTTTCTGGATGCTTGTTGGCTTCATGAAGGTATAACAGCTTTTCCGTGCACTCTGTTAACGCGTGCTCGGTCGCCACCTGCGCATCAACGTCGCTCATTCCTGGCCGTCGGAAAGCGCCGCCGCCATACCTCCGGAGGAACTCGTTGTAGGCAAACACCGTGTGGTGGTCCAGGCCGTAGCGCGAGCGGTTGAGGCGGTAGACCTTCGCGATAAGCAACTCTTTGAGCACGCGGTCGACGAAACCGGCCACGAGCACACCATTCCTCGTCTGGTCGTCGTTAAACATGAGAGCCAGTGAGTACATGGCCTCTTCCCGGCCGGCGTCTGGCAGGTATTGCAGAACGCTCACGAGGTTGCCCGGAAAGTGTACGCCGCGTCCCCAGCCCCACGACGCGATGCTCTGTCCGCCTTGAGTGATACCAAAATCGCGGTCAGCATCTAACTCGTATGACGTCAATGGAACGCGCGCTCCCTTCAACGGCGCGGGCTCAATTTTGATGCGCCCAGCCGCAATCGCATCAATCGGCGGCATGACGGCGGGCGGAACGATCTCACCGATTCCATTCGATCCTGCTTTAAGGAGGCTGTTCAACTTCTGGATAACTTCAGGGGGATAGGCTGGTTGAAGGTAACCGTCCATTGGTCCTTCGTCTGGGATGTTGAGAGCAGAAAACGCCCCCGTTAAGGCAACGAACTGCATAGCGAGGAAAGAGAGCTCGACAAACTGACTGTGAATCTTCCTTTCCAGCAGTGCGTTCGGCATCGCTGTTGGGACGTCTTCCGCGGCCTTCCGTGCGAGTTCGTCAGCCTCTTTGACAGGCTTGCCCTGCACAAGGGCGTGAGCCCTTGCGTCGCGCGCTGCACGAACCTGAAGGAATGGACGCTCGATGACCGCATAGGCGTTCTGGTCGTATTCGCGAAAGGCTGCGCGGAACTCTTCATAGTCCTCGTCGCTGTACGACTGAGGATCCGTAGCGAACTTATCTGCGAAAATCAGCGCGGCGCGCTCATGGCGCGCAAAGACACCCCCCGGATTCCTCGACGGCTCATCAAGGTGCAGAATTTTCTGTGCCATGGCTTCAGGGGCGGTGCCATAACGACGTGCGGTAAGCATGCCCAGAAAGGCGTGGTGCGTCATTGAGTACCACGATCGCCGCCTTTGGGCAATCGCATTGGTTACCAGCTCCTTCGTCACGCGGTCGACGAAACCTGACACTTGGATGCCGTTCCGGAAAGAGGGCGTGTCGAATATGAGACTAGTAGAATAATCAAGCTGTGTTTCGAATACGCCAGGTATTTGGACGAGGAACCTCCCAAGGTTGTTAGGAAATGCCTCCGGTCTGTCCATGAGTTGGGCGGCCCAAGTCCACTCGGCGCGCGCTTCGTCGCCGCGCACCCAATTGACATTTGGCAGATTCGAATCTGCGTCCTGAATGGGGACAGACGCGGGCGGTCGGCCCTCTTGACTCAACAGGTGGACACCTGACGCGTTTGTGGCGCTCTGAGCATCGGCGGCGACGACCGCGGCAATGCTGAACGCCAACATCAGGCTGAGAGCTCGGGTCACGGGCGACCTCCTTGTCAGAACTCCATTTCCAGACCATCTACCGATTGGTAGTGGCCTGGGGCCGAAAGAACTATTGCGATGCACGGGATTCTGATAGCTCCAGCGAATCGGTCTTGCCGCTTGTTGTCGTGGTGAACGTGCGTATAAATATGACGCGCTACATCGTTTACTGACGTCAGGATTCCGCACTCCAGCAAGTCGCGTTCGATCTTTGGGAACCAGAGCTCGATTTGATTTAGCCAGGGCGCATCGGTCGGCGTGAAATGCAAGTGCACCTTAGGATGCTCGACGAGAGACGCGCGCTCGACCCGCGTTTTGTGCGTCGGTGAATTGTCGAGGATCACGTGGATTTCCTGCGCCCCGGGGGCGCGGGCCCCCACGTCGCGCAAGAAGTCGAGAGTCATTGGCCTGCTCGGCTGCGACACGCTGAAAAGAGGTTCTGGCAACAACAGCGCTGGTGAAGCTCGCGTCGCCGCGAAACGGCGTGTCGATGAATCGCGTGCCGGCGGTGAAGCGGCAGTTCACCATGCGTAAGCACACGGCAAACTCAACCTTAGAGGGCCTCACGCCAGCGAACGCACACTCGAGAAACGACGTTGCACCCTTCACCGCGACGACATTCGCTGCAAAGAGTGATCCGGACAAATGGTTAGCCCTGCATGTGGATGTTGCAGGGGATTGGTGAGTCAACTTGACCGAGGTCAGGTATCGCCTCGATGTCGCAGGCGCGCCAGGCTACTTTTCGGTTGAGGAAATGAGTGCGAACGAGACTGCATTGTGGTGGCAAGTGACGACTGGCCGTGACTGAACGTGCGACTCTCCGATGCGACGATCGATCTGAGGTACCAGACTGCCGCGCGTGATCCTTCAGCAAAGGAGCGGGCATGGTTCAGCGCCGACAGCGGGAGCGCAGTCTGTTTGAGGTCTTCCTGCCGGACGGGCACAAACTGTGGCCCGACCGGTTGCGCAAGATCGACACGTTGCGCGAGGACGAGGCCGTCATTGACGTCGTGGCTCAAGGACTCGAGAAACGTTGGCCGCAGAGCCGACGACGGCCGGTTCGGACGCCGGCCGAAGTCGATCATCCGGATGTTGGTCCTGAAGCGTCTGTTCGACTGGAGTTACGACGACTTGGAGCGCGAAGTCCGCGCCAATTTGGTCTACCGGACGTTCACGCGGATCGATGCGGGCGAGGTGCCCGATGCGAAAACGATTCTGGAGATTGGGCGGGTGCTCGGCCCCGACGTGATCGAGCAGCTGCATCGACAAGTGGGGGACGTGGCCGAGCGTGCCGGGGTCACGCACGGGCGTCGATTTCGCATCGACACCACGGTCGTAGAGATGAATGTGCGTGACCCGACGGACAGCTCGCTCCTGCAGGATGGCGGTCGCGTGCTGACGCGCGCGCTGCAGCGCGCGAATACGGCCCTGGTCACCCGCGCGAGCACGTGCGAATCGCCTGCGCAGCGGGGCCCGACGCGCCCTGATCATTGGACGCCAGCCGATCCCCGGAAACGCGGCACGCGCTTGTCCGCGGCTATCGACAGCTGAGGGCGACGACGCGCGCCGTCGTCCGCGATGCCGCCGACGATGGTGCGCCGAATCAGCCAGCGGCTCGGGGCCGCACTCCGATCGACCGCGGCCACGTTGACGCCAGCGAATTCGAGAGGTGCAACCGCTGACAAACCTGATATCGACCGATTACGATAGATTCCATCTGTTTTGCGTACAGTAAATGACGAGGAAAGAGCCCGATAAGGCTGTGGCGACAGACTCACGCGGTTTCTTTGGACGTTTATTGGCCTTAGCGGACACCATATGATCGCAAGACCCCACGCCTTCATCGCCATGCCTTTTGGATCCAAGTCCGGGCCAGACGGGCAGCTGATCGATTTCAACCGTGTATTTCATGAGTACATCGAGCCGTCGATCGAGCAGGCCGGACTGATGGCGTTTCGCGCGGACGAGGACGTGCGGGCGGGAGATATCCGCACTGACATGTTTCAGGAATTGCTGATCGCGGATCTCGTGGTCGCCGATCTGACGATCGACAACCCGAACGTCTGGTATGAGCTCGGCGTCCGCCACGCGTTGCGTGCTCGAGGCGTCGTCCTCGTCACCGCCGGGCAGGCATCCTCTGCCTTCGACGTCTACACTGACCGAAAATTGCGGTACCGCCTCGAGAACGGCGTACCGGATCCTGCCACGCTCGAGGAGGACAAGCGCAGGCTGACCGATATGGTCAGGGCAACAATGGAGTCGTGGAGCGGCCGCAAGGTCAGTCCGGTCTACCACCTGATGCCCAACCTCCAGGAGCCGAACTGGAAGTCGCTGCGCATTGGCGAGGTGCGTGAATTCTGGGAGCAGCATGACGGCTGGGAGGAGCGCCTCGAGCTCGCCCGTCGCGGCGGACGCATGGGTGACGTCCTCGTTCTCGCAGACGAAGCGCCCGTTGCCGCGTTTCGGTCCGAGGCGTGGATCAAGGCGGGGGAGGCGTTCCGCAAGGCCGAGCGTTTCGAGTTTGCCCTGGAATATCTCGATCGGGGTCTCGAGATCGATCCCGCAAATCTCGAGGGTCAGCGCGAGAAGGGAATCTGTCTGCAACGCCTGGCGCTTGAAGGCGCGCCCGGTCATTCACTCGATCGCGCGAGAGCCCACTATCGCAAGATCCTGACGCAATACCCTGGTGACTCGGAGACGTGGACACTGCTGGGACGCGTGGACAAAGATGCGTGGGCGGGCGCATGGCGACGGGATGGGTATACCGGAGAGGAGATGCGCACTGAAGCGACCTACGAGGACGCGTTGCTGCGGGCTGCGCTTGACAGTTACGTGAAAGCGTATCGCGCGAGACCGGGCCACTACTACTCCGGCATCAACGCGCTGACGCTCATGCACCTCTATCGTCACCTCACAGGCGACGCGCGCTACGAGAAGGATGCGGCCATCATGGCGGGCGCCGTGCGATTTGCGGCAGATTGTGAGTCCGACGAACGCCAGCTCTTCTGGTCGAAGGCTACCCTCGGTGATCTCGAGGTGCTGTCGGGCACGCCCGACACAGTGAAGGCCGCTTACAAGGAAGCCATCGTTCGTAGCGACAAGGATTGGTTCTCGCTGAACTCAAGCCGTGCCCAATTGCTGATGATGCGTGATCTCGGCTTTCATCCGTCCAACGTCGCCGCCGGTATCGCGACGTTTGATCACGCCCTCCAGCGGCTCAGGCCGCCTGAAGACGCCTGGCAACCGAGGCACGTGCTGCTGTTCAGCGGGCACAGGATCGATGAGCCCGGCCGTCAGCCGCCGCGGTTCTCACTTGAAAAGGCTTCAATCGCGGCGCAGCGCGTTGCGGCGGCGCTCGATCAGCTCGGCGCCGGTCCCGAGGATCTGTCTCTGTCTCAGGCTGCCGCAGGCGGAGATCTCCTGTTCATCGAGGCGTGTCAGCAACGTGGCGTGCGCTGCCAGATTCAGCTCCCCCTCCAGGAGCCTGAGTTCATCGAGCGCTCGATCGCTCCGTCGGCAGACGGCGACACCTGGCGCGAACGCTACTATGCGCTGAAGGCGAAGTGTGACGGCGCGACCTCAATTCGCATCATGCCGGAGGAGCTCGGTCCGCCGCCAACCAAAGTAAATCCGTTTGAGCGTTGTAACCTGTGGCTGCTCTACACGGCGCTGTCATATGGCGTCGACAAGGTGCGCTTCGTCTGCTTGTGGAATGGAGGCGGCGGAGACGGGCCTGGCGGAACGGCGCACATGTACCGCGAGATCAAGCGCCGAACCGGGTGGGTGATATGGATCGACACGCGGACTCTGTAACCGACATCGCACAGGAGGAGATCCGCCGGAGGTCGTATGGCTGACATGCTTTCCGCAATATGGCGCGAGTACCAACAGTGGGCTGCGACCTCCACCATGCAGAAAAAACGTGTCATGCGGGCAGGCATCCTGGTGCTGGGGCTCACGTTGGCCGGTACATTGTTCGGGACGATCGCCCCGTTCATTCCAGAGGGGCTTCCAGTACGCGCGCTCGTCCCGTGGATCGCCGCAGTCTCCCTTGGGACAGCAACGCTGATTACGACGCAGCTGTTGAACGCGTCGGAACAACAGGCATGGGTGAAGACGCGTGCGCTCGCCGAAGGATTGAAGAGCGAATGTTACAAGTTCGCGATGGCGGCGCCGCCGTACGACGGTCCCGACGCGGCGGCTCTCCTGGAGGCGAAGAGCACGGAGCTCGAGAAGAGCCTGGGCGGAGTGCTGGCGGACCCGGTCACGGACGATACAGCGACAAAAGGGCTCCCGTCGATGGGATGGACGATCGCCGACTACGTCAAAGGCAGAGTTGATGATCAGGTCAGGTTCTACAGGGAGGCGATTCAGAAAGAACGCACAACAATTCGCCAGGCCCGCTGGTTGGCGACAGCTCTCGGTCTCGTTGCCGTGGGCCTCAGCGTCTCGGGTGGGGGCTCGACGCCGGGCAGTACGGCGGCCGGCACGCTCGCCGCGGCGCTGTTGGGCACCGTGACCACAGCGGCGGCCGCGATTGGCGCTGCGTTTCAGAGCGGGCGACATCAGCAAATCGCGCTGAACTATCAAACGGCGTCCAACCGACTGACTCGTTTGATCTCGACGAGCAATGCGTCCGCGATGGGTGCGCTGCTGGTCGTCCAGGCCGAGGCGATTATGCTGGCGGAACACGCCGTGTGGGTTGCCGCGTCGCAGCCGATAGCGTCGACGGCCCAAGTATCAGGAGTACAAGCGCCGCGAACCGGCTCGACGACAGCCGCAAAAGAATGCGGACCCTGACCTTGCCGTATCCGCAGCAAACGAGATTCGAGTACGCAAAGCGGTGACAGCCTTATCGCGACGATACGCCGCCTGTCCCTAGTGAAAAGTCCGTCTGGTGCGGTTGAGGAACGCATCGCGACGATTCGCCGGCCTTCAATGAGCCGGTTGAAAAGAACGCGCGCTCCAAGTCAACGACCGACGTGACGTTTTTCGAAACCGGCCCGGTTGAATGTGACGCAACTCGTTCGAGTCCTCGGAGACGTGCGGGCGCTCGGACCGGCTCCTGTTCTCACGAGCCAGCACGATGGATCTCGGCTCCTTGGGGGCGGCGTCTGGACGTCGGCTCAGAAGGATTTTCTCCTGTCCGCCTCGGATTCGGCGGCATCGTTCAGGGATCCGAGACGTACGTTCCATCCGCCCTCGTATCCGAGGAACCGATGTCTCTGGCCGAATCAGTAACAGCAGAGCGTTCGCGTGGGATGCCTCGTACCGCGTCGTGAGCGGGTTCGCTGTCGCAGAACAGATGTCGCTGTACGGAATGTTTCCAGACGCGGCCGGTAGATCGTCCATCACGGACGGGAATGTCACGACCGAGACACTCCGACACCCGCAAAATTACTTCATGGACAAGCTCGAGCGTGACGACTGCTTGTTCTCTTGCCACTCCGGCCATGGAGTAAGAGTGAGCGAAGGGGGCGGACCGCGAAGCTGTCTCCCGCTCGCGGATGGAGCGATGGGCGGGCACACTCGACCGGTCCCTATGAATACCGTCGTCTCGCGCCTGGGCGGATTGCTGAATTACTACGGGCGTGCCGCGTGACCATCGGTTCGGGCGCTGTGCGGAACATTACGGCGTCCACCCAGGGGCTTGTAGCGTCGGCTAAAATTGTACGTACGGGTCCCACTCGCTCGAGGGACACGATGGATTTCGACCTTGACGTTTTCGTCAGCTACGCCCACCTGGACGATACTGCGCCCGGGGAAGAGCGAAAGGGGTGGGTGGCGAAGCTGCATGAGATGCTCGAGTGGCGCCTGGGGCAACTCCTTGGCAAGCCTCCGCGTATCTGGCGCGATCCGAATCTGCACGGCAACGACGTATTCGAGGCGACGATCATCGAGCGCGTCCATCGAACCGCCCTACTAGTGTCCGTTGTCTCGCCGCGCTACGTGCTCTCGCAATGGACGACGCGCGAACTGCAGGAGTTCTGCAGGGCCTGCGAACACCAGGGCGGCGTACACCTGCACGACAGGTCGCGTGTCTTCAAAGTACTGAAGACGCCGGTCCCCTTGGATCAGCAGGCTGCGCCGCTTCCGTCGCTGCTCGGATACGAATTCTTCAGGCTGGATCCGGAGACCGGAAACTTCCGCGAGTTTGACGAGCGGTTCGGTGCCGAGTACCGCCAGAAGTTTCTCATGAAGCTCGACGACCTCGCGCAGGACCTGAGTCAGATGCTCGTCAGCATCTTCAGGACGCCCGGCGTCATGTGCCCGCCGTTGGCCGTCGGCGCGCAGAACACGATATTTCTGGCGATCTCCACGCTCGATTTGCAGGATCAGCGCGACGCGATCAGGCGAGAGCTTGAGCAGCACGGCTACACTGTGCTTCCCGCTCACCCATTGCCGGTGACTGTCACGGAGGTAGAGGCCGCAGTGCGAGAGGATCTCGCGCGGTGCTCGATGTCGATTCATCTCTTCGGGAAGCGCTACAGCCTCACTCCCGAAGGTGCTGTCGCTTCGCTCGCCGAGATCCAGAACGAGCTGGCCGTCGAGCGCGCTGAGCAGGGAGAGTTTCTGCGGTTCGTGTGGCTTCCGCCAGGCCTGGCGGTCGACGATCCGCGCCAACAACAGGTCATCGATCGACTGCGTGCAGATCCGCGAGGCGCACAGACGTCCGATCTTCTCGAGACACCGCTGGATCATCTGCTCGCGGTCATCCATGACACGCTAGACCGTGCCCGCCAGAAGGCGGCGCC
Organism: Vicinamibacterales bacterium; assembly: GCA_051985095.1. Taxonomy (GTDB): domain Bacteria; phylum Acidobacteriota; class Vicinamibacteria; order Vicinamibacterales; family CAVVIG01; genus Gp6-AA45. The sequence goes on from JBPYEE010000517.1 coordinate 18,030, forward strand.
GCGTGCTCCGCGCCATAGTTTTCCGACCGCCGCCACGGGCGTCGCAAAGGTGTACCTCCTGTATGACGAGCGCGATTGCGACGTTGTGTTGCCATGGGCGAACTTTCTGTTCGACCAGAATCTCGAAGTCATACATCCGGTCTTCAAGGGCGACGAGGCGGAGGTTCGCGAGTACCACGAGGAGAATCTCCGCATGGCAGACTGCGTCGTCATCTTCCTCGGCGCGGCGGGTCAGCTCTGGGTGCGCCGCAAGTTGAGCGAGCTCCAGAAGATTGCCGGGTACGGACGCACGAA
>JBPYEE010000518.1:0-3776 GCA_051985095.1 Vicinamibacterales bacterium
TATCAGACACCTGCGGGACCACTGCCCCGAATTCCACGTCACGGTCTGTGTCTCGGCTCAACACCGCCATCTCCTGGATCAAGTTATGGCTGTGTTCGAAATCCGCCCCGACTATGACCTGGACTCCATGCGTCCCGCCCAAAGTTTGTTTCAATCAACCTCCCATATTCTTGCGGCACTTGAAAGCGTCCTGCAGGTCGAGAGGCCCCATTTGATCGTCGTCCAAGGCGATACCACGACGACGTTTTGCGGCGCCCTCGCGGGCTTCTACTCACGAATCCCCGTTGCGCACATCGAAGCGGGCCTCCGGACTGGCGATTTACAGGAACCGTTTCCGGAAGAATTCAATCGAGTGATGACGACGCGCCTCAGCTCGCTCCATTTCGCTCCGACTCTGTTAGCGGCCGAGAATTTGCGACGGGAAGACGTACGGTCTGAAACCATCGCCGTCACAGGCAACACCGGAATCGATGCGGTTCGTCATGTGAGTGATCTTTTGCGACAAGGAGTGCTGACTGAGCGGTGCCCGGTCATGCACGAATCGACTCGCAAGCTCATTCTCGTTACGGCACACCGCCGTGAGAGCTTCGGACACGGATTCGAACGGATTTGCTCGGCACTCCGTCGTATTGCCAGACGAGACGATGTGCACATCGTGTTTCCGGTCCACCCGAATCCCAACGTGCGGGGGCCCGTATATCGCCATCTTGGTACAAGCCAGAATGTATCGCTCGTGGAGCCGATGACCTACGTGCGGTTTGTCGCCACGCTCATGGACGCGTGGTTCTTGCTGACGGACTCCGGAGGAATTCAGGAGGAGGCACCATCACTCGGCAAGCCGGTCTTGGTGATGCGCGACAAGACCGAACGCCCAGAGGCTGTCTTGGCCGGCACGGCCCGCTTGGTCGGAACCGATGAGGAGCGAATCGTTACAGAATGCGTTCGGCTCCTGGAGGATCGAACTGCATACGAATCGATGGCACGTGCTCACAACCCATATGGTGACGGAATGGCCAGTCAGCGAATCGGGAGGATCATTGGGCAATTCCTCACCGCACGTCTGACAGACTCCGACGCTCCGAGGATTTACTCGGTGTCGCCGGCAGATCACGACAAGCGTCTCGCGGTCTAATCCGGGCAACGATGTATTCCCACCTCGGACTCGACATCGCGTTCGTGGCGGCCGTCACCGTCATTTGGTTCATGATCGGCTATCAGGTCCTGCTGTTCTTTTTCGCACACCGATACTACTGGCGGAGCCGAGGCTCCGGGCCGGTCGCTCCATCCGTCGACGGTGCCGAATTGCCGGGCGTTTCCGTCTTGGTACCGTGCCACAACGAGGAGCTTGTTATCGCCGGTACCATCGAAGCCCTGCGCGCACTGGACTACACGGGACCACAGGAATTCTTGATCATCGATGACGGCAGCACAGACCGGACAGCAGAGATCGTACGGTCGTTTTCGGCAGATCCGCGAATCAGGTTGTTACAGGTTCCGCCTGAGCGTGCCGGCCGCGGAAAAGCGCTCGCGTTGAATGCGGCGTTGACGTCTGCGCGCCATCCAATTCTCGCCGTGTACGACGCGGACAACCGTCCACAACCTGGGGCGCTACGCCCACTCGTCGAGGCCCTGGTTCGCGACGATCGGCTCGGCGCGGCAATTGGGATGTATCGGGTCATTAATCGGCATCGCAACCTGTTGACTCGCTTTCTCAATATCGAAGGAATCGCTTACCAATGGATCGTCCAGGCGGGCCGCTGGGCAGTCATGCGCTTCGCGGCGTTGCCGGGGACAAACTACGTGATCCGCCGCTCGCTCGTCGAATCGCTCGGTGGATGGGACCCAGCGGCGCTGACGGAAGACGCCGAGATGACGCTCCGAATCTACGAGGCTGGGTACTGCGTCAAGTTCGTGCCGACCTCCGTGAGCTGGGAGCAGGAGCCCGAGACGATTCGAACATGGTTGCGGCAGCGTCATCGCTGGGTGCGGGGCCACAATCATCTCGTTAAGGCACATCTTCGAACGCTGTTCAGGATTCGACCGCGGACGATTGGCTTGGAGCTAGTCTATTCCCTCTGTTTGTACTACGCGTTCTTCATGGCGATCGTGGTATCGGATCTCTTCTTCCTCTTTGGCATGTTGGGCTTGCTGCGCATTACCGTCACAGGCCCTTACGCAGCCGTCTGGTTGTTCGCCGGGCTTCTGTTCTTCCTGGAGATCCTCGTCGTATTGGCCTACGAGCAGGAAGCCGGCCCGTTCAATGCGCTGCTCGTACTTGCCATGTACTTCACGTATTGTCAACTCTGGATCCCCGTCGCTGGGTGGGCGCTCTGGGACGACGTCGTGCTACGGCGGCCGATCAAATGGGCGAAAACCAGGCGGTTTCAAGTCGAGGCTACTGAACGCGCGTGAGACGGCCGCGGTCAACACCTGCTTTGGGTGAGGTTCGACATGAGCTCAACCAGAAGTGTTCCCCTCACGTCCATCGCCTTCAGAGCTGTCTTCGTGACGCTCTTTGCCTCTGTTGTGAGCGGAGCCGCGCCTGTGCCGCCTCCACAATCTTCAATCGCAACCGTCGGCATTTTCGGTGACGGGCGTGACCTGCCGGCAGAAGGATACTTTGGCGCGCACGACGTCAAGAATCTCCTCGGACACTTCGGCCTTCGAGGCGAACTGATACGTCTGGAAGACTACAAGGCAGGGCAACTCGGTCACTACACTGCCGCGTTCTATCTTGGAACGGTCGCGAAAACGATTCCGCCGGATGAATTCCTGAGCGATGTCAGGGTTTATGCGCACCCGTTCTGCTGGCCCGGCCAGCACATCGACAAGCTCGTAGGTGGGGGGCCGAACCGGTTTGGCTTTCGGTACATCGGGAACCGACGTGACCGCACATCGTGGCGTGTGGAGTACAGGGAGTCGTCTTCCCTCGAGATCATTTCAGTATCGTCGTGCCCTTTCAACGAGGTCGAGCGGAGGTGCGGGCGACGGCGGTCCGGAATGACAACACTCGCCGCGCTGACGTGCTGAAGCGAGACCGTTTCTGGTACTTTGCCGGCACGCCATTCGGAGGTGCTCAAGAGGGGGAACCGCTACCCCGTTTTCTGCGATCTCCTCCGGGTCTTTGGAAGTCGGAGGCGCCTATTTTACGGAAGCCTGAGGTCAGCAAGTCTCGCTGAACCTATGACGACCGACACCTTTCGGCAACGACGTGAGGCGCGTGCCGCTTGGATCGCCGGATTGGTCCTGATACTTGCTGGACCGTTTGCGGGCGACTCTCGGGCCCAGGAGGCGCACCATCCGATCAACTCGGCACTCGCCACCTATGATGATCCCTCGGTTGCAGATCCTGGTGAGATCTCCATCGGTCAGTATTCCTCGTACACCACGTTGGAGAGCGGATCATTGATCGCAGGACCCGGGATTGATGTGACAGTCGGGCTGTTTCCTCGCGTCGAGTTCTCGGGCTTTACCGGAATGCAGCATTTGAAAGACGAAGGCGCATACATTCACGGAGCGGACGATAGCTATCTTGGCTTGAAGATCTTGCTGATTGCTCAGGCTGATCATCGGCCTGGGATCGCCGTCAAACCAACTCTGGAGATCTTGGGTGAGCTCGGCGAAACGGATCCGCTACTCTTGGCCAAGCGGAAGAGTCTTGTGCTTCCGATAATCGTCGGAAAGAACCTGACGTCATGGTCTCTGTCCTACACGGGCGGGTACGTCACCAGAGGATTGGCGTTCAGTTCTTTGAAATGGGAATGGAACGGTTGGGA
>JBPYEE010000519.1:0-2946 GCA_051985095.1 Vicinamibacterales bacterium
TCGTCCGCCACGAACTCGCGTTCGGCTGCCCGCGTTTCACGACTGGATCGTCGTGACGTCGTTCGTGGCCGTGGCTAACCGCGTCGTCGCGTCGGTCGATGACGCGATCGTCGGCGGATTCCGCCCGGTCCGCGAGGAGTGGTGGAGAACGCCGGTAGTCTGTCAAGCACGCCTGCGCCGATTGTCGTGCAGACGGCGCTGACGCCATTCAGCGGCGGCACACCTCCTCCGATTCGGTGAAGCCGGCCGAGCGCATTCGCGCCACGGCCTCAACCGGCTTGGCGGATCGTGCGGCGTCACAGTTGCCGTGGCCGCCGCCGCCGTTTCGGACGGATCCGGCTCCACCCGACGCGACCAGCGCGACCTCACGACTATACGTTTTGATAGTCGTCGGCGGTGTGGCCGACGTGTTGCAGTCGGCCCTTCGGAGCAGACGTCGTTCGGGTCTGTGCCACCGCGATGATCCTCCTACGTGTCCTCAACCGATACCGCACCGTCATCGTAGTTGCCAGCGTCCTCGGTCCACTCCTGTTGACCCGCTTCGCGACCCAGGCCTTCGCCCAGGAACCGCCGTACTTCGTGACTTACAACGATTACCTCGAAGAACGCGGCGGGCTGGGCCTGTCGGTCTTCGGCATTGCCGGGAGCCCGAGTGGCGACGCCGCCTCCTACTTCGCACCCTGGATCGAGCTCGAATACGGCGTGACGGACCGCTGGACGAGCGAACTGTATTTGGAGGGCGTCACCATCCATGGTGACGGATCGGCGTTCACCGGTTGGCGCTGGGAGAACCGATTCCGCCCGGTCAAGCGCGATCACGCGATCAACCCGCTTTTCTACATCGAATACGAGCATGTCAATGAGGCGAGCCGGATTCAGAAGGAGATTACCGGCATCGGACCACTGCCGCCCGAGCCGCTTTCAGTCCTCACGGACCAGCGCGCCAACGCACTCGACGGCCGTCTGATCTTGTCGAGTCGGCTCGGAAGCTGGGATTTGTCAGAGAATGTCATTGTCGAAAAAAATTTCTCGGCATCCGAGGGCATCGAGTTTGGCTATTCGGTGGGCGCCTATCGCCCGCTCGGTGTTATCCAGAACGAGAGCTGTCGGTTCTGTCGTGACAGGTTCGCAGCCGGCGTCGAAGCCTACGGCGGCCTGGGGTCGACCCAGTCCTCCGCGCTTACCCAGACGCGTCAGTTCATTGCGCCTGTCCTCGCCTGGTACGTGGTCGGCGAGTCGCAGCTGAAGGCGTCGATAGGCTTCGGCATGACGGCCAACAGTGGCAAATACCTGCTGCGGATCGGCTACACCTTCGACCTGCGATAACGCGGTGCACCGGCCGGATCGCCGGCCCTCCTGACGGCGCAAATATCGGCCTACTCCTGCATTCGGAAGCGGCACACGCGAGCCGATCGCGTCAGCGTCGAAGCGAAAAGTTCACGTCAAGATTCACCCTCACCGGCACCGCCTGTCCGTTGGTCATCGTGGAAGCGAAGCGCCAGTTGCGGACCACTCGAAGGGCTTCGTCATCCAGGAAGCGGAATGGAGTGGACGACGTCGCATCGGTGACCTTCTCTCACGGGTCAATGACCACGTGAGTCACGACAACGCCCTCAAAGCCCGCGGCCGCGACTTTCCGGGAATCATAGGGCACGTCGTCGCGACGTGGTGGGGCAGTCAGGCCACCGACCAGATGCACGCCACCGGCGTCGGGCTCGCCCGGATGGTTCAGTGGTCGCGGCCGTCTGCACCGCCTGTTTGTGCAGCGCGGTCACACGCCGCGCGTAGAACTGCGCCAACATTCGGCTGGGTTCGCTGGCCTCGGGTTGTTTGCGCGCGTCCGGCAGCCTCGCTTCGGCTGCGTCGAGGAGTCCTTCCTCTTCGTGCACCCTTGCAAGGGCGAAACATCGGCGCGAGATCGTTGGGCGTGAGTGCAACCAGTCCGCGCAGCACGGTTTCCATCTGCGCGGCGCCATCGAGATGCTGGGCGCCGTCTGTCGACGAGCAGGTTGAGAGCCACCCTCCTTGTGGCGGCTCTGGTCGCCAGCATCGGCGCTCGCCGATAGTGGTTCGCCGCCGCCTGCACGGCACGCGTCTTCTCGGCGCTCCTTTTCAGCGCGGCGTTGGCCGACCGCACGACCTCTTCGCCAGGACACAGTTCCGCGGCGCGCCGTCCGAGACGACGTCGGCCAGAGCCTGAGCAGACGGGACTGTTTGAGCTTTCTCGAGCCGGTCGACCGGCGCTGGAACGATGACGGCCACAATCACAAAATGAGCGGTCGGGAGCATCCTCGCCCCGGAACGGTTGGACGGCGCGCGCGCGTAGTATGTGCCCGCCCCTTGCACTCAGCCGTCGTTTATTCTATAACATTGATTAAATGATCCACGAGGCTCTCGGCTCCCGGCTGATGCGCTGGTGTCACGTCGACGACGGGCTGATTGGTGACCTGCTGGAACTGTGCGCCGCGCGATCACGTGGGTGGTTCTGGCGGCAGATTGTTGGCGCAATCGGGTACGCCGCGTGGAACCGCTGGTCGCACCGCGTTATCGGTGTCCGGGGCACCGTGATCGGCATCCTGACGGCATGGCGATTCGATCGGCTGTGGTTGATGTCGCTGATTGCCGTCATTGCGTGCTGCACGCTGGCTGGCGGCGCTCGGCATCGCTGGCATGTTGATCCGCTCGAGATCGCAGGCAACCTCTCGACCATCGGATGGTGGGCCGTGTGCATGCTCGACCGCTGGTCTGCTGATCGGCGTCGCGCCGCCATGCTCGACGACTGACGATCGCACGCCGACGGCCAATTGCGGACGAACCGGATCACTGCGAAGCGACATCCATGCAGGAGGCGCGATGAGAATGCGCATGCTCTGGTTGACGGCGGTGGCTGTATTGCTCGGAAATCGCTCCTATGGTCAGGACATCGCGGGCGACTGGCAGGGCGCT
>JBPYEE010000520.1:0-3840 GCA_051985095.1 Vicinamibacterales bacterium
GGGTTAACGCGACGGTTTGAGATCCAACCCAGATGAGTCCTGCAAGTCCCAACGACACTGAGAGACGTGACATGAATGCCTCCAGATCAGACTAGAGCTATTCCCTGCGCTCACACGCAGCCTCCTGCATCAGAAGACGAATCGGGCACCCCATTGCAACTGCCGCGGATCCTGAGCCGCGGTGCGCGTGAGGAACGCGGCCGAACTCATATTCGAGTTGTACGCGCTGTAGTTGATGAAGTTCGTTGTATTGAACGTCTCGAGGAACAGCTCCAAACGCCGACCGCCAAGGGCCACGCTACGCGTCAGCCGGAGATCGATCGATCGGGTCGGATCGAGGTTCAGCAAAGACGCCGCGATTGGCTGAAGACCGCGAGACGTTCGGAAATTGTTGATGATCGTCAACTCGTCTGACACGTTCTCTCTGCCGATATAGGGCGGCAGACCTACTGGCCTTGCGTTGCTCGTGATGCCGTCGCCGACGAGATCCACGCCCGCCGTAATGGGCCCTTTTGGTGTACCACTGATGAATCGCCCGATCCCACTCAACTGGAATTGCCACGGCAATTGCACGGATGCCGAAATGGCCAGATTGTGGCGGGTATCTGATGAGTTGTAGCCGGCATTGGGCACGCCGGGAATGATCGCATTCAGGCGGCTGTAGAAGTCGACGCCGTCGAGCCAACTCTTGGAAAGCGTGTAGGACACCTGCAGGCTGTTCGCGCCATGCACACGTGTTCTCAACTGCATTTCGAGCGCGTCGTACCACGAATTCGTGTAGTTCTCCAACATCGTGACGCGTCCGAACTGAGGCACCGGACGCGGAGCCAGCTTCAGATTACCGCCGGGTGGCAGGTTGACATCGGCCGACCCGAGTTGATCGGTTGCATAATCATGAACATAGTCGACGTCGAGTGCGGTCACCGTGTTAATCTGCCAAGCGATGCCGCCGGTTGAGTTGTAGGAACGCGGCATCTTCAGATCGTTGGCTAAGAGGCTGAGGGTCCGCACACCGGTCTGCGTCGCGGCCAGGGCGGCTAGGCTCTGTCCGCCCAGGACGGCGTTGATATTTGGAAAATACTGAAGTTGTTGCGGATTGAGAAGGGTCACCGAGCCGCCCAGCGTGGCCTGCTCGGAATTCGCATCGAACCATGGCCGGTTTCTGGTCACGTATACCCCGAATCCGCCGCGAGCGACCACGCTCCCATTGCCCCGTATGTCCCACGTGGCGCCGGTCCTCGGCTGGATGTTGTCATATTGATTCCCGCGATCACTGCTGATGAAGTAGCTCACGCCGGCATACTGAGGATTCGCCAGCAGCTGATTGAAGAAGTCGTTGTTCCGCATGTTCGTGTCGAGGTCGTAGCGCAGCCCGAGATTCACTCGCACCCGGTTCGCCAGCCGCCAGTCGTCCTGGGCGTACGCGGCAACGGTCTTCGTGACATAGACCAGCGACACCGGGTTCTGGATCGTGAAGGAAAAGGGCCACGTCTTGGGATCTGCAGGATTAAATGGCGCGTCGGTCGTAAATGAAAAACTGCCACGCTCGTTGAAATGGAGGTCGGCCGAGAACGGAATGCGCGACAGCTCCCCACCAAACTTCAGGTCATGCGCGGCCGTGTTGATGTAAAACGCTTCGCTCAGCGTCACATTATTGCGCGGAAAGTACTGCGGGGCCACCGTGTTTTGACCCCATGTAAAAGACGGGCGGCTGATACCGAGATCGTTACTGTCGGGAACGGTGGCCAGATAATTGTTGAAGTAGTGCAGCCGGAGCTTGTTCACTTTGTTATTCGAAATCACCCAATTGTCTTCGGCGATGACACTGTTGGCGCGCACTTTGTCATCAGTTGAGTTTGAGCCCAACGTGATTCCGGCATCAGCCGGAACATTCAGACGTTCGGGCTGATGAGGGCCACCAAGCGATTGATTGTCGTACGCATAGCGAACGATGAGGGAATGCGTGTCACTGGCTCGATGATCGACTTTGAGTGTCGCCATCGTGTCCGTCGTCGGCGTCGGATACGTGCCATTCTCTTGAGCCGCAAATGGATTGGCGGCACCAAGTGAGACGATCGTGGTCGCATTCACATTCAGATGCTCGTAGGCACCGAAAAAGTGCGTGCGGTTCTGAGAGATCGGACCGCCGAATGAGCCCCCCACCCGTTCCTGGCTAAACGGCGGCTTTGTCGTTGCAAAAGCATTCGTGGCGTTGAGACTTGCGTCGCGGCCGAATTCGAATGCGGTCCCGTTGAAGACGTTCGTGCCCGACTTGCTGACCACCGCGACGACCGCCGCCAGTGCATTGCCGTACTCCGCATCGAACTGATTACGGTAGACCTTGAATTCCTGCACGGCGTCCTGGGTGAGGTTCACGATCGGGCTTCCCCAATCGGTGTCATCGACCGAACCCCCATCGATCAACGTCGTATATCCGTTCCGTTGATCGGCCACCCCGCCGAACTTCGTCACGTAGAACTTCGACAGGACGCCGGTCATCGCCGGGAGGGGCGGCGGTCCAGATCCTGGCAGCAGTTGTGACAACGTGAGAAAGTTTCGCGTGATGGTGGGAAGGGTGCGCAGTTGTTCCGCTTCGATGACCGAAGACTGCTGGGACTTCGAGACTTCAACGAGTGGGGCTTCGGCCGCTACCGTTAAGGTCTCCGCGACGCTCGCCACTCCCAACCTGAAATCCAGCGTCGCGTCGGTCCCAACAAACAACGTCAGGCTCCGCCTCTGTGGCGCGAATCCAGACAATTCAGCCGTGATTTCGTATGGAGCCGGCTGCAGTTCGACGACGCGGTATCGCCCTTCGGCGCCCGTGACGGCGGTCACGGTGACGCCGTTCGCCCGATTCGTCACCGTGATGGTGACGCCAGGCAACGCGCCGCCAGTGTCATCGGTGACGGTTCCGCCAATGTTCGCAGCGACCGATTGTCCCCAAACGACGACTGAGCCGCTCATGGACAGGAGACAAGTCAAGACCATGCAACCACAGGTCTGCGCGATGCGTGACCGGTTCATATGATCGCTCCTGAAAAACCCTTACCCAGTTCACGTCTCCATCATGTTTGTCTAACTAGTCGTCGTCCTCGACTGACTCTTGACCCATCGCGAAGCTTTCGCTAGACCACGATTGGGCAGATGCACGTGCAGTTCGAAATTCCAGCGAAGAAAGCCGGCCCTGGCTGGCCCGTGATCATGGTGCACGGATCCAGTCATACGGCGGCGCGTATTTCATCCACATCTCGTCGGCATGCGATCGCGGATTGATTACCTCGACCAGCTCATTGGTGAGGGGCGGGTGTAGCGGCGGGCGGACCGGGTTGAATCGGGGCGTTCGGCGCTATCCCGGGCGGTACGAGGCGCTGGGGGGAGTGTCGTGTAGTCGGTGACCTTCGGGACGCCCCCGATGAAAAAGCTGCCCTGATCTTCGATCACCAGCGGCCCGGTGAGGAATTTTTTCTGCGGCTTCGGGCTCGCTTGCCCGGATTGGCCGGCCACACCGACCGCCATCGCAACAACCAGGACGAAGCCCGAACCGATTCGACGTGTGAGCCAACCCAAGTGTCTCATTGCGGCTCTCCTTCTTCAACGAACCGACATGCCCAATTGACTGAGCTTGATTGGCCACCTGGCCTGGCCCTTCACGACTGAGTCCATGGCCGGCCGGTACACGTCGAACTCACGACCTCGTGTCTGGACCCGTCGCACAGGACGAGCAAACCCTCGGGAGCCGTCCGCGTGTCGACCGACGACGTTCACGCCTTCAAGTGCTCCGAGGCCGCCAGCATTCGATCAATATCCGCGGAATTGTTGAAGAAGGACACCGACACCCGA
>JBPYEE010000521.1:0-3959 GCA_051985095.1 Vicinamibacterales bacterium
CATTGCGGGCGACTGGCAGGGCGCTCTGGAGGCTGGTCGCCAGCAGCTCCGCGTCATCGTGAGAATCAAACCGTCCGTGAGCGGCGGTTGGAGCGGCACCCTGTACAGCATCGATCAGGGAAACGACTGGGGCGTGGGCGCCGCGATCAGTTCGGTGACGTTCGAAGGGCAGGCGCTGAGCTTTGCCGTCGCTGATGTCCGCGGCACGTACCAGGGCACCGTGAGTGCTGATGGAGCATCCATCACCGGAACGTGGACGCAGCGCCAGCCGCTCCCTCTGGTCCTTCGACGCGCGACGGCTGCCACCGCCTGGACAGATCCGGCCACCCACACCACCGAGTTCATCACGGTGGACACCACCGTCAGGCTCGAGGTGCTCGATTGGGGCGGATCAGGACCGCCGTTGGTCTTTCTCGCGGGCCTCGGGAATACCGCGCACGTCTTCGACCGGTTCGCGCCGAAGTTCATCGGCACCCACCATGTCTACGGGATCACGCGGCGAGGATTTGGCGAATCGAGCACCCCGGCGGACGGCTATACCGCCGATCGCCTGGCCGACGATGTGATCGCCGTGCTCGACGCGCTGAAGCTCAGTCGTCCGGTTCTGGCCGGCCATTCGCTCGCGGGCGAGGAAATGAGTTCAATCGCAAGCCGCCACCCGGACCGCGTCGCGGGGTTGATCTATCTGGACGCCGGCTATCCGTATGCGTATTACGACAGCGCCCGCGGCGATCTGAACGTTGACCTGGCGGCGTTGCGCCACAAGCTGGATCAGCTGGAACTGGGAAGTGGCCAACCCGACAGCCGGCCCGTGATCAGGGAGCTGCTCGACACGGACCTTCCGCGTTTCGAACAGGACCTGCGCGCGAAACGACAGGAGCTGCAAGCCACACCGCCGGCGCTGCTGGCCGCGCAGTCGCAGATGCCGGTCCCGGCACCGACTCGCGCCATTGTGAGGGGGTACCAGAAATACACGAAGCTGGCGCCGGTGCCGATCCTGGCCATCTTCGCGATTCCGCACGACCTCGGCCCGTTCGTCGCCAACAATGACACGGCGCGATCAGCGTTTGAAGCGCAGGACGAAGCGACGACCGGGGCCCAGGCAACGGCGTTCGAACAGGGCGTCCCTTCCGCGCGCGTGGTCCGGTTGCCGCATGCGAACCACTTCGTCTTTCAATCGAACGAGGCTGACGTGCTGCGGGAGATGGCCTCGTTTCTCGCGGGTCTCAAATGAAATTCGAGTAGACGGCGGCACCCGTCACGTGATTACGTGGTCGCGATCGCGGCCAGCGTGCCCAACTGCTGGTGCATGCCGAACCAGTCCATGGTGTTCCACGCCTCGACGATCTGGCCGTTCTCCACACGGGCGATGCTCATGCCGGCCATGGTCATCCGCTTGCCGGTCGGTGCCATGCCCAGGCCACTGCCCGTCAGCGTGCCGGTACAGTGCCAGCGCGCGGCGACTCGGTCATCCTCTTCGAGGAGATCATCGATGGTGATCTGCAGGTCGGCGAAGGCAGCGAGCAACGCTTGATGGAACGACAGAAACCGTTCCGGGCCGACCAGATCCTGGCCGTCGGCCGCGAGGCGATGCGCCACGCGATCCCTGGCGAACATGCGCTGAATCGCCGAGGCGTCGCGCCGGTTCCAGACGTCATCAAACCACCGACGAACCACCTGTTTGTTGCTCATATCCTCATCCTGGGTGCGTGGCCGCGTTCGGCCATCGCATCGAGCGGGGTCGCGAGCGAGCAGGCATTATACTGAGGCCGTCGTTCGCTCGAATCACGGATTTGAGTCGCGTGGGGTCAGCAGCCGTCGCCGGATGGATCGCACATATCGCCTTCTGGACGCTTCTGATTTACGGCACCGTGGCCGGAGAGCTGACCGCACGACGCGCGATCGGGTTCACGGCGCTGTGGCTCGCGGGATTGATCGGGCTGCCGCATGTGCCGTACGAACCGGCGCGTGCCATGTTCGCTTCGTTCGTCGCGGTGCTCGACATCGCGCTCGTCTTCGTCATCTTCAAAGGTGATGTCCGCCTGACCTGAGGCAGCGACCAGTTACCCGAGTCGCCAGGCCGGGGTACACACGTCAGGTGCGCAGCCAGGCCGCTCGTCACGGCGACCGGTCAACTGAAGGCCGCCTTCAGGCGGTGCGCGTGATTCGTCGTAAGGGCCCTAGCGACAGGCGGGGTGCCGGCACTCACAGCGGAGCTCGGTTTGACCCGCTTTCTCCTTGCAGTACTCGCTGCAATACCTGCCGTGTTCGCCACCTTTTTGCACCGTGCAGTTGCAGGCCGGATGGGCACACTTATTGGTTTCTGCCACGACCAACCTCCACGAAAGAAGTCTACGTCGTGCCGATCGTCGTCGCCTATCATCTTCCGAACCTGGGCGGCGTCAAGACGAAAGATCTCCACGGTACCGGCGCCCCAGGAGCAGCCAGGGTGGCGGAATCGTGTTGACGATCGCCTCGCGCCGGTCACGCTGATCGCGCACGTGTGACTCCGAGAGGTCCTGGAAGAGATGGCTGATACCCTGTCGTTCATCCCAGGCGCGGCGGCCGTTCTGGCCATGGATTGCCAGCGCGGCATCGTCTCGCAGTACTCGACGCCCGAGGACGGGTTCGTCGAGCGGTGCGCCGGCGTCCTGCGAGCCGCGCGCGCCGCACAGCTGCTCGTGATCCATGTGCAGGTCGGGTTCCGGCCCGGGCTGCCCGAAGTCAGCGCCCGGAACAAACTGTTTGGCGCGATCAAAACGTCGCCGCGATGGCAGCAGCTGTTCGCCGGCGATGCCGCGGCGATCCATCGGGCGCTCGGACCCGAGCCGAACGACATCGTCGTGACCAAGCATCGCGTCGGTGCGTTTGCCGGCACCGATCTGCAGGTCATCCTGCGCGCAAACGACATCACCACTCTGGTCCTCTTCGGGATTGCGACCAGCGGCGTCGTGTTGTCGACGCTGACCGCGGCGTCCGACCAGGACTATCGGCTGGCGGTCATCGGCGATTGTTGTGCCGACCGCGATCCGGAGCTCCACGCTTGTCTGCTTCAACGATTGTTTCCGACCCGGGCCGAGGTGATGACGGCCAGCGAGTTCAATCGGGCAGTGGCCCGATAGACGGCACAGCCAGCAACCGGGGACGAACGGCGCGCCAATGGTCACGGGATGTCATCCGTGCGGCGCCCCTGGTCTACCTTATGGGAGCGCACTCCCGCAGCCTCGAGCCGGGGCCCCTGACCAGCCACAGAGGCTGAAGTGGCGCGTGGCGTGGACCGTCGTCGCGGTGGATGCATGCTCCACGCCCTCGCGGGCGCAGACGAACGACGTCAAGAACGACGCCGAAGAGCAGCGATACGACCGGCGCGACGACCGATCAAGAGCGGTCGCGAAGGACAAAGCGGATCTCAAGGGCGACGGTGAGAGCGGAAAACAAGGCTGACGCCAACGACACGAGGCGGGACCCGCGCGACCTGCCGCGTGACCAGGCGAACGTGCAGCACGACGCGCGCCATCTCACGCACGATCGCAAAGGGCGATAAGCGACGACGCTCACGCCGCGATGTTCCCGGGCGACGGCGACGCGTGACCGGCATTCTGCCTGTGAAGCGGCGGTCATGCGCGCCGTTCGGTCCGGAGCCCGAGCGGTGACCCGCAGTACACTGTCGCATGCCGGGCGTGGAGCCCCCGAGTACGCTCAGTCCCCCGCTGAAGTGGGCCGGTGGAAAGCGATGGCAGGTGCGTCACCTGCAGCCGCTCTGGGAACCGCACGCCCACCGCCGGCTGGTCGAACCATTTTGCGGTGGACTGGCGGTGACGCTGGGTCTGCGGCCGGTGCGGGCGTTGCTCAACGATGCGAACCCACACCTGATCAACTTTTACCGCTGGCTTCAACGAGGGCTTCGCTTCCCGCTTCTGATGGAGAACGACGAAGCGCTCTTCTACCAGCATCGAGCG
>JBPYEE010000522.1:0-6537 GCA_051985095.1 Vicinamibacterales bacterium
TGGGTTTGATCGTTCTGGTAGGTGGATTCGTCTCGCCGCTGCATGCGCAGCAGGCCGCCGCCGCAGGCGCCAGCTCGGACGTGGCCCGGTGGTCGATTATTACGGCCGGGTTCGCGCTCGCCATCGCGGCCGCCTTCGGCGCTCTCGGTCAGGCGCGCGGTCTCAGTGCTGCTGTCGAGGGCATCGCCCGCAATCCAAGCGCAGCCGGTGAAATCCGGGGCAACCTGATCCTCGGCCTCGTGCTCATCGAATCGCTCGTGATTTACGTTCTGTTGATTTCGCTGATCCTGTTCTTCGTCAAGCCGTTCTAACTCCGGTCGATAACGGTCGGGGCGGCGGCGTCGATCCAAATCTTTGTTCTGACCCGAAAAATCACTGGCCGGCCACCGTCCGGCCGATTGTTTGGGCCGTTTTCGCGGTGCTAAGCTGACCCTTCTACAGGCCGAACATTCGTTTGGAAGGAGGAGGGCCTTCAATGAAACGTGGGATCTACACGTTGCTTGCGGTCCTGGCGTTGCTCACCGCATCCGGCTCCGCGTTCGCGCAGGGCGGCGGAGCGAGCACGACAGGGTCCATCAACGGCAAAGTCGAAGACAGTAGCGCCGCAGTGCTGCCGGGCGTGACGGTCACGGCGGCGAGTCCGTCGCTGATGGGCGTCCAGAACGTCGTCACCGATACTGCCGGTAACTATCGGTTCCCGGCGCTGCCGCCGGGTAGTTACACCGTCACCTTCGAGCTGCCGGGCTTCAATACGCTCAAGCGCGAGAACATCCAGATCGCGATGGGGTTCACGGCGACCGTGAACGTGCAGCTGCAGGTGGCCTCGGTCCAGGAAACCGTCACGGTCACCGGGGCGTCACCCGTCATCGACACCTCGGCGACACGTGTGCAACAGAACTTCAAGCTCGAAACGCTGAATGAGACGCCGAATGCGCGCGACATGTGGTCCCTGCTGGCCGTCACGCCGTCGGTCACCATGAGCCGCATCGACGTGGGCGGCAACCGTGCCGGCACCCAAACCGGCTATCAGTCGTTCGGCTACAGTGGCCAGACGCGCGTCGTCGTCGAAGGCATCAACACCACGGAGGGCACGAGCGGCGCCGGCTTCTACTTCGACTACGGCTCGTTCGAAGAGGTGTTCCTCGGGACGACCGCCCAGGGCGCCGAGATGCCGACGCCGGGGGTGCAGAGCTCGTTTCTGGGCAAGTCGGGCGGCAACCGGTTTTCGGGCGAGCTCTACAAGGACTTCGAAAACAACTCGATGCAGAGCGACAACATCGCCAGCAACATCCCGTCGCAGTTCGCGTATCCGAACAACGCGAACGGCGTGCACGATCACAGCAACGAGCTGCAGAAATACAACGACTTCAATATCGACGGCGGTGGCCCGATCAAGAAGGACAAGGTGTGGTGGTACTTCTCGTACCGGTACCAGTCGACCGATGTGGGACAGCCGAATTTCATCGGACCGATTGCCGGCCAGGCCTTCCACACCGACCTCTGGAACCCGTCAGGCAAGGCGACGTACCAGATCAACCAGAACAACAAGCTGATCGGCTATTACCAGTGGGGCCAGAAGACCCAGCCGAATCGGCTGCCGGGCGGCACCTCGGCATTCACCTTCACGTCGCTCGATGGCACGCTCAAGCAGGTATCAGGCAGCTGGGTGTACAAGGGTGAATGGAACGGCACGCTGAGCAACAATCTCTATGCGGAAGCTCGGTACGGCGTGTTTGGCTACTACTTCCCGCTCCAGGGCAATGAAGCCAACGCGAACGTTCCCGAGATTTGGGATACCGGAACCGCGCAGTTCCTCAAAGGCGGCGACCAGCAGGAACAGACCGATCGCCAGCGCCGCCAGATCACGGGTGCGCTGACCTACTTCAAGGAAGGCCTCGGCGGCACGCACAACCTGAAATTCGGCGGCGAGTATTACCTCGAAACCGGCTGGTACGGCGCGACGCAGCTGTACTCCGGCGGGGTCCGCGAATACTTCAACAACGGTGCGCCGGTCGATGTCCGGATTTCCGCGCCGACCGCGACCTCGGTCGGTTCGCTGGGCGCGGGACCGAACGGTGATCTGCTCAGCATCGACAAGCTCGCGACAATCGACGGCTTCGTCAGCGACCAGTACGCCTACAAACGGGCGACCCTGAACCTCGGCGTCCGGTACGACCACTATCGCTCATTTTCTCCGGCGCAGACCCAGTTGGCGTACAACTACGGACCGCTGTCGGTGCCCGCCGCGACGATCCCGGAGACGACGTACGCGACCTTCTCGAACGGGATCGCGCCGCGCCTCGGCGTCGCGTATGACCTCACCGGCGACGGCAAGACCGTAGCGAAGGTGAACTGGGGCCTGTACTGGTTCAACCCTGGGCCTGGGCTTGCGTCGAGTGCGAACTCGAACCAGGCGTCCAAGTACAACCAGTACGCGTGGACGCCGGCCAACTGCAATTACTGCACGTATCAGCCGGGGCAGGAAGGTGCGCTGCAGTCGACACAGCTGGCAGGGACGATTACGGTCGACCCGGGTCTGAAGAACTCGTACTCGAACCAGGCGTCGGCGTACCTCGAGCGGCAGTTCAGCGAGGATCTCGGCGCGCGCGTGGGCTACAACTGGATCGGCATCTACAACCAGTACGGCACGTTCCAGACGACGCGTCCGATCGACGCTTACACGGTACCGTTCCAGTTCCTGGATGTGGGGCCGGACGGGATCAAGGGGACGGCGGACGATCAGACGTTGACGTTCTATGGCATCCCGAAGGCGACGGCCGCGCAACCGAACAACGTCATCATGAACGTGCCTGACAACGGCAGCTACAAGACCGTCGAGGCCTCGTTCAACAAGCGGATGTCGCACCACTGGCTGGCGGGCGGTGGCTATTCCTACACGTGGATCAACGACTTCCCGCTCGGGTACCCGAACACGCCGAATGCACCGGGTCGGTATCCGTACTCGATCTACAGCTTCAAGGCGAACGCGCAGTTCGAAGTGAAGTACGGCGTCCTGCTGAGCGTCGTGTACCGCTTCCAGGCGGGCCAGAACTACGCCCGGCTGCTGACGGTCAGCGCGCCGGCGTCCTGCAACTGCGTCTTCAGCGCGGCCGATGGTGGTCCGGGCCCCGGCGCGGCGCTGATGCCGGCGTCGAGCACCGGCAACACCCAGGTGTTTGCCTCGCCGATGAACGCGTATCGGCAGGACAACATCTCGGTGGTCGATCTCCGCGCCGAGAAGACGGTGCCGATCGGTCCGACCAAGGTGCGGCTGTTCGTCGACGGCTACAATCTCTTCAACCGGTACGCCGCTGAGACGATCAGTTACAACACCGGCTCCGGGTTCCAGCAGCCGACGGCGATCCTCGGTCCGCGCACGGGCCGGATCGGCTTCCGGTTCATGTGGTAATCCGGTAGGGCAGGAGCGCCCGCGAGGGCGCGCCACACACGAGGGCGGGTGGGGCTGAGGGGCAAAACCCTCAGCCCCAGCCGCCCTTTCTCATTTGGGTGTCCTGAAGAGGGCCTCGGCGGCCGTTACCGGCCGAGCAACTGTTTCACATTCGCGATGTCCGACGCGTACCGGCCAGCGGGCGCTTCCTTCGCAAAGCGTTCGAGATACGGGCGCGCCTCGTCGCGATGGCCTTCGGCGTCGAGCACGATCCCGAGGTTGTAGAGCGCGTCGAAATTGCGCGCGTCGAGCGCGACGGCGTGCTTCAACGCGTCAATCGCTGCCGGCACATGATGGCGGGCGAGTTCGTCGGCGCCCAGGTTCGCGTACGCGGCGGCGGAGGTCGGATCGAGCTGCAGGATCTTCCGGAACGCCGTCTGCGCGCGCTCATGCTGGCCGCGCCGCATGGCGATGACCCCCAGAACATTGTAGGCATCCACGAGATCGGGGTGGGCGGCGATCACGGCGTCCGCGATCGCCGACGCGCGATCACTCTGTCCGGCATCGGCGAGGTCGGTGGCCAGCACGAGCAGTGAGCGCGGATCGGCGATGCCGCGCCGAGCGACCGTGTCGAGCGTCGCAATCGCGCCCGGCAGATCGCCGGCCGCCCGCTGCAGGGTCGCCAGTTCGCCGTAGGCCATCGAGTAGTTGGGGTGCGCCTGCACGATGGCGCGGACGCGCTGGATCGCATCGACGCGATCGCCACGATTGAAGGCGCCAATTGCGTCGTTCAATTCGTTGGCCGCACTGATGAGCACTTTCGGATCGTCGCCATCGGTGTATATGCGCTGCGCCGGGTCCGCGCTCGAGGCCGTGTACCCGAGGGCCTGGAGCCGCTGCCGCGCGTCTGCGTCGAGCGTCGTCTTCTCGGCGCCCGCCGCGCGGGCATCAAGCGTCGACCGCAGATCGCGCAGCAGCGACTCGAGCGTGCGCGCGCGTGCCGGGTCGCGCGAGTAGCGATTCGTCGTCTCCTCCGGATCGGACTGCAAATCGTAGAGCTCCGGGATCGGCAAATCGATCAGCTTGTGATCGTTCGCCACGATTGCGGTGAGCGGCGCCCAGTTGCGCGTAAGATTGGCATCCATCGCTTCAAGGTAGGCGGTGGCAGCGGCGCCGCTCGGGCTGCGCGCGGCGCCCGCCACCGAGCGGCCCTCGAACTCGCCCGGCGCCGGAATGCCGATCAGGTCGAGCATGGTCGGCGCCAGATCGATCAGTCGAACCAGCCCGCCGTACGTCCCCCGGACCGTTCCACTCGGTGTCCAGATGATCCAGGGCACCCGCATCGTCACGTCGTACACGAAGGTGCCGTGTGTGCGCTCGCCGTGTTCGCCGAGGCTTTCGCCATGGTCGGCGGCGACCGTTACGAGCGTATGGCTGAGTTGTCCGGCCTGCTGCAGCTCATCGAGGAATCGGCCAAGCGTCGCGTCGACGTAGGCGACTTCCGCATCGTAGGGTTCGTGCTGCGAACGCCAGGGTTCTGGCGCGTCGTAGGGCTCGTGCGGATCGTAGAAATGCAGCCAGGCGAACCATGGCTGCTTGCCAGGCGCAGCCTGCTGGTTGCGCGGTGGCGCAATCCAGGCGAGCGCCGGTTTGATCACGTCTTCCGCGCGCCGCTCCGCCCCCTCCGTCCGATCGCCTTCGTGCTTCTCCCCGTAGTTGTCGTCGTACACGTCGAAGCCTCGTGTCAGCCCGAACCGGGCATCGAGGACGAAGGCGCCGACGAACGCCGCCGTGCGATAGCCGGCTGATTGGAGGACCGTGGCCAGGGTGGGTAGCCGCGGCCCCAGGCGCGCAATGCCGTTCGTCCGGACGCCGTGAACCGGCGGCGACACGGCAGTCAGGATAGAGGTGTGCGACGGCAGCGTCAGCGGGGCTGAGGCATAGGTCCGCGTCAACGTCAGGCCCTCGCGCGCCAGGCGGTCGAGAGTGGGCGTCAGGTTGCGCGTGCCGCCGAACGCCCCCACCCGATCCAGCCGCAGGGTGTCGATCGTGATGAGCAGCACGTTGCAACCGCGGCACGCGCCGGGCTCGATGTGGACTGCGTTGCGGCGCGACGCCCCGAACCAGGTAAGCCCGGCGATGCCGGCGGCCGCTGCGCACAGAAGGAGAACGCGCCGCATGTCAGCTGATATCCTGCAATTCTATAATCTGGGCGTGCACCAGTTGGTAGCCGCAGCCCTTGCTGCGTGGCTGACGATGAGCTCGGCAGCAGGAGCCGGCGATGTGGTCGACCGCGTGTCGAGGGTCGTGCCGCTTCCTGGCGGTGCCGCCATTCGCGTTGACGCGACGATCGCGGATGTCACGATCGCGGAATCAAATCGCCCCGATGTCCAGGTTTCGATCGAACGTCACGCGCCGACGGCTGCCGCGCTGACCAGGTTTCCCGTGTCGGTGGACGGCGGAGCCGACGGCGTGCATGTCGCGGTCGTTCAAGTCGGTGATGGCCGCGATCCGGCGTTGAAGTCGACGATCACCATCGCGACGCCGACGGGTGCGCGGCTCAACGCGGTTCGCGTGTTCGAAGGGCGTGTTCGGCTCGAGAACGTCCGCACGTCGTGCGACGTGGATTTGCGGCGCGGAGCCATCGAAGGGGTCGACCTGGCCGGACGGATTCGCCTCGAGGTCGGAGTCGGCAGCCTTGACGTTCGTGACTCGGACCTGACTGCCGGCGGCATGATGCGGTTACGAGTGTTCAATGGTCCACTCCGGGTGCGGTTTCCGCGTCTGCCGGCCGACGCCCGAATTCTCGCGCTTACCCTGAACGGTTCGATCAAATCCGACATTCCACTGACGATGAAAGATCACGTCGGACCGCGGTTCGGTGAATCCACGCTCGGCTCCGGCGACCCCGTCCTGTCGATGGACGTGGTCAAGGGCGATATCAGTGTGACGGTTCAGAAGCGATGAGGGCCGGGTTGCTGCTCGCAGCGGCGGCGGTGTGGGTGGTGACAATCGTCGCCTCCGCGCAGTCCTACGGGCCGCCGCCCGCCGCCCATTCCGGATACGTCGGATCCGACGCCTGTCAGCACTGCCACGATGGTGAATACGACGCGTGGCGAAAAACCCTGCACATCCAGATGACGAAGCCT
>JBPYEE010000523.1:0-6276 GCA_051985095.1 Vicinamibacterales bacterium
GCGACCGACTTTGAGATTCAGCGCTTGCAGGGCGGCAAACATCTCGGCGTGGTGCTCAGGCCGGCGCTCGTCGCTGTACAGCCAGACGTACTTGGTGCCGGTCAGCGGGGAGTCCTCGCCGGCACGCAAAAACTCGCGATGTTCCTGCTTC
Organism: Vicinamibacterales bacterium; assembly: GCA_051985095.1. Lineage (GTDB taxonomy): Bacteria > Acidobacteriota > Vicinamibacteria > Vicinamibacterales > CAVVIG01 > Gp6-AA45. The sequence continues at coordinate 152 of JBPYEE010000523.1, forward strand.
CGGACCGCGTCGACGGCTTTGGTCATCTCGCGCATGATGTGAAAGCGATCGAAGACGATCTTCGCCTCGCCCGCTGGCACCCCGTCCCGCGTCGCGCCGATGTACGGCTCCCACATGTCCATCGCGACCCCCTCGAGCGCCGCCTGCTGCGCGTCGGTGAGCTGCGCGTAGTACCCGGCGAGGCTTGCGGTTGTCCGGTCTTCGGCCACAAATTCGACGGTCGATCGCTCCAGGTCGCAGACGACCGTGTGGTACCGATGCCCTTTGCGAAACGCCTTCTCGTCGACGCCAATGTAGCGGATCGCTCGCGCCGGTTTGCGCGCCTGCCCGCGGGCGACCGCCCGTTGCATGATGCCCCAGGCTTCATCCCAGCTGATGCGGGCAATCGTGCACGCCCCCTTGACTGTGCTGCACTGCAGCATCAAATGAATGACAAGACGCTCCATCAGCAGCGTGAAGCGACTGCGGGGTTCCGCCCAGGGCACGCGGACTTGCTTGACCCCGTGCGTCGGGCAGTGGATGCGCGGAATCTCGGCGTGGACATGCGTTTCAAACTGACACGTATCCAGGTGACGCCACGTCCGTGCCTCCGCGTGATCGAACGTGGCCAGCTCGCCGCCGCACTCCGGGCACGGCCACCGCGTCGGATCGTGCTCCAAAAACAAGTCCACGCGGTTCGCGTCGGTCTTCAACTCCACTCGCGCCACGTGCCAGGGCGCGGTCAGACCCAAAATCGTCTCGAACAGTTTCGTGTCCTGCAACAGTCCCTCCCGGAACCGTTGTACCAACCGGACACGTCGACTTCAACCTGCCGCCGAGCAGGCCGCCCAACCCCAGAAGCGGCCCGCGCAGGCGGCCTCACAAATCACCCAGATCCTTGTGACCCATGGAGATTCCGGAAGGACCCAAATTAATTGCGGAGTACAGCCGGAGGCGCCGGTGTTCACGGCGAACGCGCGACGACTGACCTTCGCCACAACGCGGGAGAACCTCGCAAGATTCGACCACACACAGTGCAGAACGTTCGCGACCGACGGTGTTAGAATCGCGCGCCACAAGAGGAGGACCGATGCGCGCCATCGCCGCAGTTGTTATTGTCCTCGGTATCGCCAGCACCGCCGCTGCCCAAACTTTCCGTGGCGGCATCAGCGGGATCGTCACCGACCAGACCGGCGCGATTCTTCCCGGCGCCGACGTCAAAGCGACCAACGAAGCGACCGGACTCTCGTATTCCACGACGTCGTCCAGCTCCGGCGCGTTTACCTTCGCCGATTTGCCACTCGGCGACTTCACCATCGTCGTGTCCGAGAGCGGCTTCGAAACCGTCACGGTTCGGGGCGTCCGCGTCTCCGCAGGAGCGATCTACAACGTGGCGGTGAAGCTGAACGTCGCGCAGATCGAAGCGAACGTCCAGGTGTCTGCCGCCGCCGTCGCCGTCGAGACGACCTCGACGACGCTCACCAATGTGCTGTCGACACGCACGGTACAAGATCTCCCCCTCAACGGTCGCGACTTTAGCCAGATGCTCGCGCTGACGCCCGGGTACTCCGGCTACGAGGGCGGTGGCAGTGCGTCGATGAACGGATCGCGATCGAACCAGTTCAACTGGCAGATCGAAGGGACCGACAACAACGACCAGTGGTTCAACATCAAGGCGGTCAACCAGGGTGGCATCAACAGCATCCCAGGTGTGCTGCTGCCGCTCGACGCCGTCGAGGAGTACTCGGTCCAGACGCAGGCGGCGGCTGAAACCGGACGCAATCCCGGCGGTGCGGTGAACCTGATCATCAAATCCGGCACCAATCAGCCGCACGGCACCGCGTACTACTACAACCGCAACGAAGCGCTCGCCGCGCTGTCGCCGTTCGCGCCGACCAGCGCGCCGAAGAACAAGTTGCGCAACGAACACTTCGGCTTCTCGTTCGGCGGCCCGATCGTACGCGACAAAACGTTCTTCTTCGGAACGTACGAGCATCAGGGCTTTGAGATCGGCAACCAAGCGTTGTCGACGATGCCGTCGGCCGCGTATCAGTCAGCGGCGAAGCAGTTGCTGCAGCAATATGGGGTGCCGGTCAACCCTGTGTCGCAGGCGCTGTTGACCGCCTTGTGGCCGGCGGACACGTTAGCGGGCGCGGCCTCGGCCAACAATTACTTCAACCCGACGCCGCAGACCGGCTACAGCCACAACTTCCTCGTCAAGCTGGATCACGCTCTGAACAACGACAATCGGCTGTCGTTTCGATCGTTCATCGGGCAAGGCAGTCAAACGGCGCCGGTGGGTTCGCTGATCTCGTACTACTTCCAGGTCGGACCGATTCGCGTGCAGAACTACTCGGCCGTGCACAACGTGATCTTGAAGCCGACGCTCACGAACCAGCTGCTCGTCGGCGTCAACTACTTCAACCAGTCGTTCTCGGACGCGAACACCGGCATCGATCCGGTGGGGCTCGGCTTCAACACTGGCGCCAGCGGCATCGATCTGCACGGTGCGCCATATGTCTCGATCACCGGGTTCGATCCGACCGGTGTCAGCCCGAGCTCGGGTCGGACCGACATCACGACGCACGTGTCCGACGCGTTGTCGTACACGAAAGGCAAACACGACATGCGGTTCGGCGGGGAGATTCGCCACGTCGGTATCGAGGAATGGGGCGCTGGCGGCGGCAACAACGACGGCGGCCGCGGCAATTTCTTTTTCAACGGAACGCAAGGACCGTGGAGCGGACTGCTGAACGTGCCAGGCTACGACACGAACATCGCCGCGCTCGCCGACTTCATGGCGGGGTACGTGTACCAATCGACGATTCTGAGCGGAGACGTCCGGCGGCATGTCGATCAGAACCTGTTCAACGCCTTCGCTCAGGATTCATGGCACCTCACGCGCGAGCTGAACATCAACCTCGGTCTGCGCTGGGATTTCGAGGGGCCGATGCACGACGGCCAGCAGGACCTCTCGACGTTCAATCCAGCCCTGGGCGGCCTCGTCGTCGTCGGGCAGCAGATCCAGGATCTGTATCCGCGATCGTGGAAGAACGTCAGCCCGCGTGTCGGCTTCACGTATCAACCGAACGGGCGCGAGGACCTCGTCGTTCGCGGCGGCGTTGGACTCTTCTACGACACGCCGGCGACCTCGCCGTTTCTCGATCAGGCGTCGCTCGCCAACAACGGCGCGATCGGCGTGGAGGCGAATCCCGCCGGATCGAAACCGGTCTATCAAATCACGCGCAACGGGTACACGATTGTGCCTGGCCAGGCGATCTTTCCGGCGAACATCTCGCTATCGGGCAACAACGTCATCAACCTGTTCTCGGTCAGTCCCGATTTCGGACCATCGTACACGACGAGTTACAACATCAACATCGAGAAGACGCTCGGCAAGAACACGATTGTCCAGATCGGCTATGTCGGGTCCAAGGGCCGCAATCTGAACATCGTGCGCGACATCAACCAGGCCGCCATCGGCAGCGGCTTCGTGAGAACGACGAACGCGGCGGGGTTTACGTATCAGCAGCAGACGCGGCCATTCTTTGCGCAATTTCCGAATTTCGGCGTGATCGACGAGCTAGAGAGCGTCGGCATCTCGAACTATAACTCGCTCCAGGCGTCGGTGCGCACGCGCAACTGGCACGGGATGATCTCGCAATTTTCGTACACGCTGGCAAAGAACATGGACGAAGCGTCCAACGCCACGTCGTTGCCGCAGGACAGCAATAACCTGATGGGCGATTACGGCGCCGCTGGGTCGGACGTGCGTCATCATTTCGGCGGGTACCTGCTCTACGACATCCCGGGTTCGTCGCACGGGCCAGCGTGGGTGTCGCACGGCTGGCAGTTGAACACGAACATCTCCGTGCGGACCGGATTTCCGGTAACGATCCGCGCCTCGTCCGACGCGAGCGGCACCGGCGAAAACACGGCGCGTGCGAACCAGGTCGCCGATCCGTTTGCCGGCGTGTCGCAGGCCGTGGTTGCGGGTCAATCCGTGACGTGGATCAACCGCACGGCGTTCGTCAACCCGGCGAACGGTACATTCGGAACCGTCGCGCGTGATTCGGTGTATGGCCCTGGCTACGCGTCAGTGGACGTCTCGCTGTTCAAGGCGATTCCGCTGCAGAACGCGCTGCGCGCGCAACTGCGGCTGGAGATGTTCAACATCTTCAACCGCGTCAACCTGGCGCAGCCGGGGAGCCGCGTCGGTGGCGGGCTCGGCAGGATCGGCGACACGATCGGCGATTCGCGCGGGTCACCGGGCATCGGCCCCGGAGAGCCGTTCAACATGCAGCTCGCGATCAAGTTCCTGTTCTGAGCGCGGGCGCCCAGGGCGCGTCTCCACGGCCATAGCTGCAACGCACGGGAAAGCTGTCCTTGCTGAAAAGTTGGTACTCTTATTGTCCAGCAATTCGATCGAGCGACCGGATCTGCCTCAACCCGTTGAGAGTCACTGGCTTCGGCCATGTGAATGACGCCGCGGGGCCTCTTTGATACGCTGCGCTCGATGCTTCCGGTTTAGCACCTCTTGCAGTTTTCTCCTTGTCGCACTGCCGGCTGGATCAACCAACAGCAGCGCGAGGTAGTCGACTATCTCCAGGCCGAGAATCGCGTCCTTCGAGAGCAGCTCGGTTCGCGGCGTGTCTCTACCAGAAAATCCGTCGGCGCTTCTGAGGAGTGCTGGACGGCCCGTATGAAGGTGTTCTGCCACGCGGCTCCAAAGTCCGTGGGACGCTGGTTTGGATCCCGTAGTAGCCGGAAATTCGATGGAGCGACCGGGTCTGCTCCCAACCCGTTGAGAGTCACCGGCTTCGGCCACCGAATGAAGCCGCAGGACCGCTTTGACAGGCTCCACGCAAATGATTCCAGTTTCCCACCCGTTGCGGTTCCGCGTCGTGGCCGTCGCCGGCTGGACCAACCAGCTCCAGCGCCAGGTGATTGACTATCTCAAGGCCGAGAATCGCGTCCTTCGAGGGCAACTCGGTTCGCGTCGTCTCCGGTTCACCGACGACCAGCGCATTCGGTTGGCCACCAAGGCGAAGCGGGCGACGCGCCACGTGCTCCAGCGGGTCGAAACCATCGTGAGCCCGTACACCCTGCTCGCGTGGCACCGCCATCTCATCGCCCGAAAGTACGATGGCCATCAGCCCGGGGCCAGGGCCCCCGCCCTTTAATTCAACACCGGCGGGGTTTTCGCATCAGACGAGTGACACGCGTCAACCGCAGTATGCGTAGGCATAGCCGCGCTCTTGCGAGTGGCCGACAGCGACGATCCCCGACGGCACCATGTGCGCGTTGCCGATGACGTGCGCGAGAAGCTCCGTGTACACCGCGTCCGATTGCCCCTCGGTCCTGCGCGCCAGGCTCCCCGCTAGCCCCTGCGACGACTTGTCGCAGACGGCGAAATGCACGCCGAGCTTGATCATCGCGTCGAACGTCTCGTCGCGGCGGTCGGGCGAGTTGTAGGGGTTCTTCGTCGATGCGGCGTTCGTCTTCGGATCGGTGATCTTGGTCTGCGCCGACAAGGGCTCGCTGTACTTCGTCCATATGGTGTCGTTGAACGCAAACGCGGTCGCGCCGTGGCGTAGGCAGATGACGATGGCCAGCTCGCTCGTCCCGAGGCCGTAGCCACTATTGCTCGTCGTGAAGATGTTCGACGCGAAGTGCAGCGCCTCGCCGACGCCGTGCGCCGAGACGGCGTCGAGAAACATTCGGTGCTTGCCAGGAATCTTGTCATACCAGTCGTCCGCCGAGTGACGCATCGGCTGCCACGCGCCGGCCGTCGCCCGCGTCTGCGCCTGAAGACTGGGGGCGTTCGCGCCGAGCGCGGCGCCGAACGCCGCGAAGCCGCCGCCGAGCCTCGAGAGGAAGGAACGTCGCGCGAAAGGTATGCGGCCGTCTAAGTGCATGTCAACCTCGCTTGTTGGCGATCCGAACCGCTGGCCGCCAGACGAGCGCCATACTAGGCGCGCACTCGGGCCGGGTCAACGACCTCGATCGCGCGAGGATCCCCGCGGAACCCTTTGAAAGATCACTGGGTTCGACTGCCTGAATGACGCTGGGCGTCCCCTTTGATAGGCTGCGTCGATGCTTCCAATCTCGCACCCATTGCGGTTTCTACTCGTCGCCCTCGCCGG
>JBPYEE010000524.1:0-16353 GCA_051985095.1 Vicinamibacterales bacterium
TTGCCGGGTACGGACGCACGAAGTCGGCGCCGACGGTCGTTGTGTGCGTCGTGTCACCGAAGACTGAGGACAAGGAGCGTTTCCGGACGCATGAGGCGATTGTCGTTCTTCAATACGACGGCCTCTCGTCGGATCCGTGGCTGCCGATCATCACCCGTTTGAAGGGATGACCTTTAACCCGTTCCCGGGTCTGCGTCCCTTCGAGCCAGACGAAAATCATCTTTTCTTTGGTCGCGAGAAGGAGATCGACGAGCTGCTGCGCCGACTGCGCTCAACCCGCTTCGTGTCGGTCGTCGGAACGTCAGGCAGCGGCAAGTCGTCGCTCGTACGCTCCGGGTTGATTCCGTCTCTTTACAGCGGCTTCATGGTCACGGCCGGATCGAGCTGGCGCGTGGCGGTGTTTCGGCCCGGCGAAGATCCGATTCGACACCTGGCCGAAGCGCTCAATCAATCTGCGGTGCTCGGTGCCGACGACAGCAAGCGTGCGGGCACCAGCGGCGAGTTCCTGGAAGCCACGCTGCGTCGCGGCTCGCTCGGGATCATCGACGCTGTCGGTTACGCGCGGATTCCGTCCAGCGACAACGTTCTCGTTGTCGTCGATCAGTTCGAGGAGCTGTTCCGGTTCCGTCGAAGCAGGCAAATTGGCGACTCACGCGATGAAGCGATCACGTTCGTCAACCTGCTCCTGGCGGCGGCCAGTCAGACCGCGTTGCCGATCTACGTCGTGCTGACGATGCGATCGGACTTCATCGGTGACTGCATCGAGTATCCCGGTCTGCCAGACGCGGTAAACAACGGACTGTATCTGGTGCCGCGGATGACCCGCGACCAGGTGAGGCTCGCCATCACCGGGCCGATTGCCGTGGGCGGGGGTGAAATCGCCCCACGTCTGGTGCGTCGTCTATTGAATGACCTCGGCGACGATCAGGATCAGCTACCCGTGCTTCAGCACGCGTTGAGGCGGACGTGGGCTTACTGGGAGCAGCATCATCAGCCCGGCGAGCTCATCGACATCCCCGCCTACGAAGCGATCGGGACCCTGAGAAATGCGCTGTCACTTCACGCCGAGGAGGCGTATCAGGAAACGACCGATCGCGGCCGCCAGATCACGGAGCGGATGTTCAAGGCGCTGACCGATACGTTCTCGGATCCACGAGGCGTGCGGCGTCCGACGTCCGTCAGCGAGCTGGCCGAGATCTGCGAAGCGACCGACGCCGAGGTGATCGAGGTCGTCGAGATCTTCCGGCGGCCTGAACGGGCATTCTTGATGCCGCCGAGCACCGTGCCTCTCGATGCGCGATCGATCATCGACCTATCTCACGAGAGCCTGATGCGTCGGTGGACACGTCTGGTCAAATGGGCCGAAGAGGATCGGCTCTCGGCCAGCCTTTACACTCGCCTGTCGCAGGCGGCGCAGTGGTTTGACGAAGGGTCCGCGGGTTTGTGGCGCGACCCTGAACTCGCGCTCGGATTGCGGTGGAAGCGCGAAACACGGCCGACGCCAGCTTGGGGCCACCGCCTTGACGAGTCGTTCGACCGAGCCATCGCATTCTTGGATCGAAGCGAGCGTGAGCACCTTCGATTCAAGGCTGATCAAGCACGCGAGCGGAGGCGGAAGCTTCAGCAGGCGTGGTGGACCGCGGCACTGTTCGGCGTGCTGTTCATCATTGCCGGCGTCCTGGCCTACGTTGCCCGCCAGGAAAACCGGCGGGCGACCCTGAATCTCGGCTTGGCCAAAGATGCCGTGGATCAGACGTTGTCGTCCGCCGGTCTCGACCCGGCGAGTGCGGGGGCCGACGTCCCGCAGATGACCGAGTTTCGGCGACAGCTGCTCGAAAAAGCGAAGGTGTTTTATGACGACTTCCTCAAGCAGGATGTCCGCAACGAAGCGCTTCGCCGCGAAATGGCCTTCGCGCATCTGCGGCTGGGCCACATCGATCGATGGCTCGAAAAAGCCGACGATGCCGTCCACGAGTATGAGCACGCCATCGGCGTCTTCGAGACACTCGAGAAACAGTCCAACTCGGCGGAATATCGTCAAGGTCGTGCCAATGCGTACAACTGGCTCGGACTGACGCTGACGCCGGTCCCCGCTCGCGCCGCCGATGCCGAGAAGGCGTACAACGATGCTCTCGCGCTGCAGGAAGCACTGATGCGCTTGAATCCGACACGTGCGGACTATCAGCGGGAGGCCGCGCGTACGCGGTACAACCGAGGAATGCTGCGTGCGGCAACGGCCGATCCCGGGACTCCCGAATTCAGCGCCGCCGAATCAGATTTCCGGGAGGCGGTCCGGCTGCTTCAGCCCCTGACCCGCAACAGCGCCGACCGGGCGGTTTCGCTTGAACTCGCGCGCGCGTATAATAATCTCGCCAGTTTGGTCGCGCTCGACGACACGCGCTTGCTCGAGGCGAGACGATTCTATGAAACGGCGGTTGGGCTGGACGAAGACCTCAGTAAGGCAGAACCCGAGAATCGCCTCTATAAACTGGAACTCGCCAAGTACTGCGATAACCTGTCCTACCTTCTCGGGCAACTCGGTGAAAACGATATGGCGGAGTCACGAAGTAAGGAGGCGCTCGAACTGCTCGACGCGCTCGCCTATCCCGCGCCGTCGCTCGCCATCGAACAGGCCGACGCCCACAACCTGCGCGGCAGGCTTATGCAGGCGAGGGACCCGCATTCAGCGCTCGCCGAGTACCGCGAGGCGTTCAATCTGTTCGAGAAAGTCTGGCAGGATCGATCTGCACATTATTTCACCCCAGCTCATCAGCGGTATCAAGACTTCCTGCTAAACGTGGCGCGTTTTGCCAGAAGCAGCAACAACCGGGACGTTCACGCCCTTCTGATGCGCGCTGTCACCACGTATCTCGACTTCGCGCGGGCCGATCTGACGCCGGCCTCCGTAACGAACGCGCGGCTGGTCGCGCAAACCGTTTCGACTCTTCTGCCCGAACTACCGGCGCGCGATCGGCAGGAGATCGTGAAACTTCACCGCGCCCTTCTGGATAGATTGGCCGCGTACAAGTAAAGGGGCACCATGAGGACAGCGATTCTGATTCTCGCGATCCTTTCTCCCGCTGTAGCGTCGGCCGACGACCGTTCCGTTGTGGCCAGCGCAGAAGCGGCTGCGGTGGCATCGGAGCAGCCGGCCGGCCCTGTCGCTGCACCGCGGGAGCCGAAACGGCGAGGCAGCATGGTCGGTTACATCGACGACGCGACGATCGACGACCACGTGCGCGTACGATTCGACGCTGGCTTCGGCAACAACGTTCCGGATCGGGCGGAGTTCTTTTACGCGCAGTGCGGCTGCAACTTCGCGGGCGCACCAGGGCCGGGCGCGCCCGGAGCGGGCGATCTCGTCACGAACTTGAATTTTCAACAGCTCTTTATCGATGCGCAGTACGCCGTAAAAAGCCGCGCCGCGGACGGCCGGATCGCGGTGTTCGCGTCTATTCCAGTGCGTTTCGTTCAGCCCCAGAGTTTCTTGGGTCAAACACTCAGGCCACCCTTGCCGAACACGTTTCAGAACGCGTCGGGGCTCGGTGACATCCGCGTGGGGGGCAAAGGGGCGATCGTTTCAAACGATGACGTCACGTTGACCGCGCAGGTCCAAGGCTATTTCGAGACCGGCGATGCTAAGAAGGGGCTCGGCACCGACCACCAAAGCATCGAATTCTCGTTGTTGCTAAACCAGACTCTGTCGGACCGGCTCCTTCTCGAATCCGAGTTTGGCGATTGGCATCCTATCGGTGGCTCCACGACACCTAACGGACAGTCTTACGCGGGTGACGTGCTCTTTTACGGCGTCGGTCCCAGCTTCCAGCTCGTCAACACAAACCGGGTGACGTTTGCGCCGGTCGTCGAGCTGGTCGGCTGGCACGTTCTGGGTGGTCAGGAGCAAAACGCCGGCACGCTTAGTCCCGCGGGCGGCACGAACATCGTGAATCTCAAGGTCGGAGCACGGACGTGGTTCGGCAGCCGCAGTTCGATTTATGCGGGCTGGGGAAAGGCGCTGACCGATGCCGTGTGGTACCAGAACATCGTCCGCGTCGAGTACCGGTACTCGTTCTGACCTGTGGGTTGCTTTACTTCGATTTGATCGTTCAGCGATCGTCGTGCGTCGGAAATCTCCGTTTCCGCACTGACTCCATGGCGCCGATCCGACGCGCGTCACGCTGACGCTGGCGGATCTCGGGCGGGAACCGACGATCTATTTGGTACCCGAGTGCGGCGACGACGCCAAAGACGAGCGTGTCGTGGTCGAGACGGTCTTCCAAGTGATTTTTTGAGGACCAGCTCAATGGCTGGTGGCGAGATCGGACGACGTGGCCGACGGCCCGGTCCTTTGGAACCTTCACGCGATGGTTTGACTGCCCGTTCCACTCGACATTGCTCGACCTGACGGACGAGCCCCTCATGACGCAGCGGGTTTGAGCTGCAGGGACTCGCCTCCTGACTGGCTGACAGAGCGTCGGTCGAATTTCCGGACACTATGGCCATCGCATCCGACACGCTGAGAACCCACGTGTCTCGTTTATCGACCCCAGAACCCCGTGAGAAAATCGACAAAACGAATTCCTTGCGGGCCACGGCTCTGAACTCAGAAGGTCTTGAAACGCACCCGTTCGACTTCGACCGAACCATCGGACTTCTCTCTCTTGATGGCGTGCGTGGCGTGTTGTGGAACTTTCCCCTTCTTGTCGCGCCTCGCTGCTTCGCCGCGGATTAAGAGGTCGTTGACGAAACGTTGTGACGCCGCTCGTTCATCGGTGCATTCTGGCAGAGTGCCGGAAGGGCGGTCCACCTTTTCCGAGCGCGGTTGTGTTGTCTTGCTGGCCTTTCGATGCTTCACGGCGACGCGACGACGTTGTCTACGCGCACGCACACGCGCTGGTATCTTCTTCGGCACAGTGGCTCCTGCGTACCAACTTACGCGGAAAGCAGCCCGTGGTCAACGCGCGGCGTCGCCGATTAATGGCGCTGACTGAAGGCAACGTGGAACCCGCAATCGAAGGTCGTTCGCTTGAGCAGCAAGGCTCTGCCCTGCTCGACAATAACGTGAGTCTTAAACGTGAAGGGGTTTCGAAGCCCAGCGGTCGGCTCCGCATGCTTGCCCACGTTCACATGGCCTCGCTGAAACAGATCCTCGGTATATGACTCCGCCGCGCGCTGTGCTGAGTACGGATCGGCTGGGCCCATTGCCAGCGAAGAGCCCGTCACGGCAAGATGTTTCGGCTCGCTTGCCGTGTGCACGTTGAGCACGGCTTGTTTCAACCCGTACGACGCGGCTGAAATGGCGGCGATCGGTAGAACCTGCATCTTCGGCAGCGGCCTGCCGGCGGCCACGGTCATCGGTCGAACCCCACCCTTGCCTACGCCGCCGAGCGTCGCTGCGGCCTGCAACGACAAAATGCCGCGGCGCACGAACGCACCCTTCAGCACGTCACGGTACTTGCCGTTGAATGGCGACGACTCCCCCGCCTGCACCATCTGTGCCGCGACTTGACTGTAGTAGTCCGGCACCACAGACGCATTCAGGACAGCGGTGACGAGCAGGTGCGCGAGATCCTGTGTGGCGTGCACCAAGCCGTCCGGCGACGGCTGGCCGCCTTGAAGCTGGAAGATGCCCGCGAGCGCATCGAGAAAGCCCGCAGAAAAGACCCGCGAAAACGAGTGCGGCTCCGACGACAACTGTGAGGCTGGGGCTGCGGGTGGGAGAGATTGAGGATCGGTATAGAAAAACGAATTAGCGGCGTTGCGCAGACAATCGGGATCGACTGCGTCCGGATGGCCCACACGGATGGCAGCGCCAAGCTGCTCCGCTAGCCGCGACAGACGCGAGGCCCGATTGATCGCACTACCAGTCTCGCTCAAAAGCATCAGGCGAAACGACGGCACTTGCAGAGCGGACAGCATGGCGCTCATGTCGCCGAAAGACTCGTGGAACGCGGCGGCCTCGATCGTTTGCGCATCGAACAACTGCGGCCGTAGCGCGTCGAGTACAGCGTGCCCCATCTCATGGCAAGCTACGTCGGGACTCTCGCCGGAGAAATATACGCGCCCGGCCACGGAATCATGGAAGAAATGTAGACCCGGCGTGTCGCCGCCGCCGCCTCGCGTATAGAACGCATTGAGGTCGACGCCGCTGTCGATGTTCACTGGCAGGATGTGCCCGACATTCCACGACGTGCCGGCGCGAACGATGCCGCCCCAGAAATCCGCCGTCCGCCGTAGCGCGCACGCGTTGGCGAAGTACAGGAAGTTGCGACTTCCGGGCTGGTACACCTGCGGGGCGGGCGCTTTCCCGCCAAGCTTGTACGGCAAAGGCTGCGCCGACTGATTCGGCACGGGCACCGTAATCGGGCTCAGCGGTGGTTGGGATTTCGGATCGCCGGGGTCATCTTCCCAGCACGCCACAGACACGGTGGGGGCTGAGGCACCGAGTCGCTTGCGCCGGGCCGTGCGATGGACAACCTTCTTCGCCATAACAACTCCTTCTGAAGCATCCGTCAAGAAGGCCGGTGGCCTGCCTGGCTCTGACTCATAACATGCACCGCGCGATCGCGGTACCGACAGTTAAGATCCGCCCGCAAGCATAATAGCCATTATGGTTTGCTTAGTGCTCCTGAATGTCGACCTTGTGCTCAACGATCGACTGCAGCGGACCCCGGGACACTTTCGGCGACGGTTGATCCCTCTGATATGCGCGGGCTGATACCGCAGGATCTGGTTACGTCGGGGAGCTACCTCGCTCCGCATCGCGAGCTGGGCCGAAGCCTATCCCGTAGTGTCCTCGAGGACTCTCCCTCCCGTGGTCGCGGGCCTGACCGCTGGTCCCGCCGTCGCCAGACCGTACCAATTCACCCGTCGACCCCTCGTCGTGCACCCACACTGTCCACCGCGATGTGAACTCCCATCGCCGGACTTTGAAGCCGCGTGGCAGAACATCGAAAGCCGTCGAAAGCTCCCCACGAGCGCCGACGGAGTTTCTGGTACCGACAGGCCGCCAGCCGCGGCAAGACTCGATTCCGACAGAGTCAGTGCCGATGCCAGTCTTCCCCTCAGCATGACACGTTACTTTAGACCGTTGCTTGCCCCGGCCGACATCATGCGTTCCCGACCTCCAAGAACGTGAACAAACCGAAGCGGTCATGGTGGCGTAGTTTGAAACAAATCACTTTACAGTGATTCGGTATTCCCTGAGAATCAGCCGACCTGAGGAGGCCGGCTCATGCGCAAGAGACTTTTGTGTAGAGCGATCACCCTCGCGTCTCTAGCCCTCGTTGTGCTCCCGGCCGTGGCGCGAGCACAGAGCGCCATCGCGGGCATCGTCAGGGATACGACGGGCGCGGTGCTTCCCGGCGTATACGTCGAAGCCTCGAGCCCCGTGCTGATCGAACGAATTAGAAGTGTGACCACCGACAGCGAAGGTCGCTATACCGTCGCAGACATCCGACCTGGAACCTACACCATTGTCTTCACGCTCACCGGATTCAGTACTCTTCGGCGCGAAGACGTCGAGGTCCCGGCAAACACGACGGTTCCGATCAATGCGGACATGAAAATCAGTGCGGTTGAAGAGACGGTTACAGTCGCCGGTGCGTCACCTGTCGTCGATGTCCAGAACACGCAACGACAGCAAGTCATGACGCGCGATCTCCTCGACGCCATTCCAAGCGCACGGAACATGCAGTCGGTCGGCGCCCTCGTGCCCGGCATTCGATTGAACATCCCCGATGTCGGCGGCACGCAGCAGACCGAGCAGACCTATATGGCGACGCACGGCAATGCTTCACGCGACAACACGGTGCTGCTCGACGGCTTGCCGGCGCAGACGAATCTGCTCGATGGCCAGGTGCAGAACTACATTGACAACGCGCTCATCGCCGAGGCGACGTATCAGACGAGCGGCGTCATGGCTGAAAGCTCTGGCGGGGGCGTTCGCGTGAACCTGATCCCAAAAGATGGCGGCAACACGGTGCACGGGTCGGGCTTTTTCGGCGGTTCGGCCGATACCAAGGTTCTCGGGATCCCGCTGCAGGCCGACAACATCACCCCTGAGTTGACCGCACGCGGTCTGAGAAGCGGCGCTCGAATTCAACACATAAATGACTTCAACGGATCGATTGGAGGCCCAGTCCTGCCAAATAAACTCTGGTACTTCGGATCGGGACGCTATCAGAGCACGTATATCCAGGTGCCGAACACCTTCAACACCGATGGATCAGTCGGCGTCGAAGACGCATGGATTGCGAGCTATGTCGCGCGTGGTACCTGGCAGGCAACGCCGAAAAACAAGCTCGCCGTGACCTATCAACGCAATTACAAGTACAAGGGTCACGAGATCACGATCGCGCAAACCGGCACGCCGCTCACTCCCGACATCTCATCGAGCCGCCGCGACCCGCTGCTCTACTACATCGCGTCGTTCAAGTACCAGGCGACGCTCACGAACAAGCTGCTGTTCGAGGCGGGCTACATCAGTGACGTCCTGCACTACTCCGATTATTATCAGCCCGGCATCGGAGCCGACCGCGGCACGCCCGACTGGTTTTCGCGCGTGTCGCATTTCAACATTTCGACCAATTTCCGAACCGTCGCCGGCCAGCTCGAACAGCTGATCGTACCGAATCAAGACACAGTAGCAACGTCCCTGACGTACGTGACCGGATCCCACAACGTGAAGGTCGGCATGCAATGGGGGTTCGGATCAAACGGTTACACGGCGAGCATGAACGGCGATCTTTATCAGAACTATCAAAACCAAACGGTGAATGGCGTCACGCGCGAGATTCCGGTCAGCGTGACTGTGTTCAATTCGCCGATCAGCACGTTTCCGGAGCTGAAGGCAAACCTCGGTATCTACGCACAAGACCAATGGGCGCTGAAGAAATTCACATTCACCTACGGCCTGCGGTTCGAGTACCTGCGCGAGGACGTTCCGGCGCAGGACCGCGTCGCGGGGCGTTTTGCACCGGCGGCGCATTACGATGCAATCACGTGCGACACTCTCCCCGGTATGACGTGCTGGAAAGACTGGGCTCCCCGGCTCGGGGCCGCATACGACGTGTTCGGAAACGGCAAGACCGCGGTGAAGGCGAGCTTCGGGAAGTACATGCGCGCCGAGACCAGCGCGTTCGCCAACTTGTTCAACCCCGTTGCTCTCTTTTTCGAGAATCGGAACTGGAGCGACACAAACGGTGATGGCATTGCCGAGGACAACGAGATCGCACCGAGCAACAACCCGAACTTCGGCAAGATCACCAGCCGTTCACTCGATCCGAATTTCCGGCGCGAATACAACCTCCAGTACAGCGCCGGTATTCAGCACGAAGTGCGATCTGGCTTCGCAGTCAACTATTACTGGTTCCGCCGATCACTGCACAACACGCAGTTGACCATCAATCGCGCCGTCGATCCCGTGGCGGATTGGACGAGCGTGCCGGTTGTCAACCCGCTCACAGGGGAGATCATTCAGGCGTATCAGATCAATCAGAACAAAGTGGCGGTCGCGCCGGATCTGTACGTCACAAATGCATCGGATGAGAACATTCGCCGCAACATTTTCACCGGATTCGAGCTCGGGATGAACGCGCGTCTCCCTCGGCGGATCCTCGTCTTTGGCGGGTGGACCATGGAACGGACAGTTGACGTTGACTGCACGTTGAACACTCCGAATTCGTCGTCCACGACCAACAACCCGAACCTCCTGCGATTCTGCGATCAGTCAGGACACCTGTACCAGAACCTCGGACAGAACGTGGCGATGCGGTACCAGCATGGGTTCAAGGTCAACGCAAACATCCCTCTCTTCTACGGGTTTGAAGCAAGCGCCTCGTTGCAGAGCTACCCGGGCGCGATCAAGGCGACGACGGGCGGCGTGAGCTGGACCGTGACGCGCGGCAGCACGAGGTATCCGGCCGATTGCTCGGTGCCGGGCTGCCTACCAGGAGCGCTGGTCCTGCCCTCCCGCTTCGCCAGCGATCCAGCGATCACGCTGCAACTGGTGGCCCCGGGCACGCGATTCGAGCCGCGATGGAATCAGCTGGACTTCGGCATCCGCCGTAATCTTCGCCTCAGCCAGACCCAGATCATGCTGCAAGTTGATTTGTTCAACGCACTGAATGCCAGCAGTGTCCTTTCTGAAACGACAGCCTTGAGTACGTCGGTCGCGCCGTATGTGTCGGCGGATCCGGCGGCGGGCGGATTCCCGACGAGCATTCTGCAGCCGCGAATCATCCGCTTGGGCGCGCAGCTTCGGTTCTGATTCGACGCGACTGCGCCGTCCCTGTTGCTTCCGATCACGCGCCAGAGAGAAGCATTGGATCCGACTGACGCTGAATCCTCGTGCGACTGAATGTGCGATTTGAACGACGCCCACTCGCGGAACGAACGGGTCAGAACAGGACGCGCTGGACGCGACGGGACGCAGCTTGGATCACGAAGCGCTATCTCGCCTAACGTGCGGAGTTTAGGCGAAAAATCGCGAGTATCGAAGATCGTCCCATCACCGCCTGCTGCTGTCGGTTGACCCACCCGGAGAACGGTAGGGAGAAGAAAGTGAACGGCGGAGGCATCGGATCCACGGCTGCCAAGCGTGACTCAGCGGCTGCCCCGGTTCAAAGGACGAGATCGTGCCGCGTCATTGGCCGAGTTTCGGGGGCACACGCCCGCCGGCGACTGCATCGATCCGCCTATGATCTGGTGATCCGACGTCGGCGGAGTTGTTCGAACAGGACGGGGACCAGGTTTGCCATCAGCGCACTACCTAGCGCTACCTCTCCTTGACGGTAGACGAAGTCCGCACCACCTTTGCACAGTCGATTCGGCCGCAAGGATTCGTTCCGATCGTTCGTAGTCGGGTCGCGGGAATCAGCGCTCCGGATCGCTCTTTAAGCCGCGGTGCACGAGCATCGCCTCGATGTCGGGATCGCGGCCTCGGAAGTCCCGGTACATCTTCGCGTAGTTTTCCGTGTTCCCGCGGGACAGCACCATGTCCCTGAACCGCTGGCCGTTGGCTGGTGTGAGACCGCCATGTTCGCCGAACCACGCGAACGCATCGTCGTCCAGCATCTCGGACCAGAGGTACGCGTAGTATCCAGAGTCATAGCCGTTGGCCCAGATGTGCAGGAAATAGCTAGACCGATATCGTGGCGGTACTTGCGGCAGATTGAGATGTGCGCGAGCGAGCGCGGCCGCTTCGAACTTGTCGACGTCTTGAGCCGCCACGTTCGCCGGCAGCGTGTGCCAGGCCATGTCCAGGCTGGCGGCAGCCAGCAATTCGGTGAGGGAATAGCCCTGGTTGAACTTTGCGGCCTTCTTGATCTTGTCGACCAGCGCCTGAGGCATCGGTTGGCCAGTCTGATAGTGCCGCGCGTAATTGGCGAACACGGTTGGATCGAGCGCCCAGTGCTCGTTGAATTGCGATGGGAATTCGACGAAATCGCGGGCAACGGCCGTTCCGGACAGCGTCGGGTACTCGGTGTTTGCGAACAGCCCGTGCAGGGCGTGCCCAAACTCGTGAAACATCGTCGTGACGTCATCGAAGCTGATGAGCGCCGGCTGGCCCTGTGCAGGCTTGGGGAGGTTGGCGACGTTGTAGACGACCGGCCGCGTGCCGAGCAGGTGCGACTGGCCCACGAGCGTGTCCATCCACGCACCGCCGTTCTTGTTGTCGCGTTTGAAATAATCGAAATAGATCAGGCCGAGGTGCGAACCGTCTTTGTCGAAGACCTCGAAGACACGGACGTCCTGCTGATAGACCGGAAGGTCGTGCCGCTCCTTGAACGTCACGCCGTACAAGTGATGGGCCGCAAAGAACACGCCTTCTTGCAACACACGATCTAGTTCGAAATAAGGCTTGATTTCATCGACGTCCAGGTCGAACCGCGCCTTTCGCACCTGGCTGGCATAGAAGTTCCAGTCCCATGGCTGCATCGTGAAACCGCCGTTCTGCCGATCGATCAGCGATTGGATGTCGGCCGCTTCGGATCGCGCCTTTTCGACGGCAGCGGGCGTCAGCTTGTCGAGGAACTGCTGGACCTTGTCGGGTGTCGCGGCCATTTGATCCTGCAGGCGCCAGGCCGCGAAGTTCTGATAGCCCAGAAGCCTGGCTTTTTCAGCGCGGATTTGCGCCAGCCGCTGAATAGTCGCGCGGGTATCGTTGGCGTCGCCCCGTTCCGCGCGCGTCCAGGAGGCGTCGAACAGCTGCTGACGCGTCGCGCGCCGCTTCAGTGATTCGAGCGCGGGTTGCTGCGTGGTGTTGCTGAGCGGGATCAGCCATTTGTCATTGAGATGGCGCGCCTTTGCCGCTTCCGCGGCGGCACCGAGCTCGTTTGGGGCGAGTCCGTCGAGTGCGCTCCGGTCCTCTACCACCAGTGCGCCGTTCTTCGCGGCAGCCAACAGCTGATTCGTGAATTTTGCGCTCAGTGCGGCGTCCTCTTCGTTCAGTTTCTTGAGAAGCGCCTGCTTGTCTGCGGTCAATTGGGCGCCCGCCAAGACGAACTGTTGATGCTGATAGTCGAGTAGCCGCATCGATTCTGGCGCGAGGCCCAGGTGGGCACGTTGCTGGTAGAGCGCGTCCACACGCTTGAAGAGCTTTGGGTTAAGAGAAATTGCATCGTGGTGCGCCGCGAGCTTTGGCGACACTTCTTCTTGGAGCTTCTGCAGTGTGTCGTTGGTGTTGGCGGAGCTGAGCGCGTTGAACACATAGGAGACGCGCGTCAGCGTCTGGCCGCTCCGCTCGAGGGCGACCAGGGTGTTCTCGAAGGTTGGAACGGCGGGACTGCCGGCGATTTGATCGACCTCGGCCAGCTGTTCCTTCATACCGGCTTCGAAGGCCGGCGCAAAATTGGCATCCTGAATCCGGTCGAAGGGCGGCGCCTGAAACGGCAGAGGGCTCGGCTCGAGCAGCGGGTTTGATGCGCGGGGCGGACCGGCGGTCCCGCGCGCCGACTGAGCACCGACGGCCCATGCCCACGCAAGCGGCAGGGCCATCAGCACGAGTAAGCCCGCGAATCTGACACGACGGATCATTTGCGGCTCCTTCCTGATCAGTGTGACACGGGTGCGCCGGCGCTGTTGTCTCGCCACATCAGATGGTTGTCGCACGCAGAAGCGAGACGTCTCGAGTGGCCGTCGGATGGGGATCGCTCACAGATCTTCGGACTGCGTCCTCGCAGCTCCATGGAGTTGGTTCCCAAGGATTGACGCCCGAGAGCCTAACTGCTTGAGGTGCTTGGACTTTGGATTGGCCCCAACACTGTAACATTTGCCAACCCTCGATTGCCGAGGTGGCCAGCTCATCGACGGTTTCAGGCTGGTATCGGACGGTCGTCCCGCTCCGCCGCAAGTCGGTCAGATTGCAAGCCGGCCTTATCCCCCAAGCCCGGCCCCAAGGCTGGCTACAAAGTGTGCGAATTCGTGAATCCTTCTGCTGCATCTGGCGATCGAGCCAACCGGTGATGGTCAGAAAGTAACCGGAGGACCGAACACGTCGATTGCGAGGGCGAGCTCATGTCACAAACGCGGCAGGAACGCCAGCAATCCGGTCGATCCTGCGCTGGGCCACTACGACGGGGTGAACGGGGTGGTTGAAAGTAATTGCGGCGTACGCGTTCCTATCGCTGACCCTCGAGATTCGCCCATTCGCCTGCTTGAATGAAGCTGGCCCAGTAGAAGGGATGCTGGCGGCTTCTCTGGCCCAGCATCGCGAGCTTGGCCCGGCGTAAGGCCTCGCCTCGACCAAGGCCTTCTTTGAGGCCGCCGTAAAAGTTGGTCATCATCTCACGCGTTGTCGAATCGCTGACGGCCCAGAGGCTCATGACCAGGCTTTCTGCACCCGCTATGAACACGGCGCGGCGGAGCCCATAGACGCCTTCGCCGTTCTTCACTTCGCCTACTCCTGTCTCACAGGCAGATAGCGTCACCAGCTTGGTGCCCCATAGGTTCAGGCTCGAGACCTCCGATGCCGTGAGAATGCCTTCGGCGTGGGCGTTGCTGCGCAGGTTCGCACCCGCCAGCGCCAGACCGGAGCGCAGCAGCGGGTTGGTGTCTCCCTGATCCCCCTGCACGAAGAACCCGTGTGTCGCGATGTGCAGAATGCTTGGCGCTTCCAACTGTTCGAGGGCCGCCTTTGTCGCATTCCTTCCTTTCAACACAGTGGCTTCGGGGAAGAACGATTTGATGCCCTGGACCTCCCGCGAGGTGCCGGAGAGCGGTGCGAAATACATGCTCGACATGTCGGACGCGGTCGTGATGCTGCGGCGTCGAGCGGGGACCGACACCGTCTTGCCGTTCGGATGATTTTCTGCCAGTGGGTCACCAAAGAACGGATCGGCAACGAAAACTGGCTCGTGCTTGGTCATCCGCGGTACTTGCATCCGAAGCAAGTCCCGACCGCTCGTCAAATAGCTCACGGAGTAGCGCTCGACCAGGTACCGGCCGTCCTTGTCCGTCAGCGCCTCGAACGGAATGAGATTCAGCGCGCCGTCGGGTGACATCAGCAGCCGCGTCGCCGGACCCAGCAGCTTGTAGATGGGCTGGAGCACCTGTTCGTCCATCGCACGTGCCAGCTGCGTCACGTCATCGCGCTTCGGATCGGCGAGCGCTTCTCGGAACTCTCGGATGGTGTCATCTATGCGGCGCGCGGGGCCCAGATCGATCCCCCGGGGCTGCGCCTGCCCCCTGATGACGTACGCCGCGTAATGAGGCTCTCCGTACCAGTCCTTCACGTTCTCAGCCTTTGGATGGAACGGACGAAACACGGCAAATTCAATCAGCGCCGCATCAGCGGGGACGTGCGCCCGCACGGTTTCCACCGTCACAGGCTGTAACTGAGCCCGGAACTCCGCGCTCCGCTCGCTGATCGCCGCTTCGAGCCTCTCTTTCCGGTCCTCCAGCTGCTTGATCGTCGTCAGTCGGACCTCTCCGCTCGTCTCCTGTGTGCTGTTGCTCAAGACGAGTTGGGCCAGTCGCGCCGTCGTCTCACGGAGCTGGTCCAGCAAGTCCATATCCTCGACGCTTCCGCCCCGTTGCCGCATGGCCCCCAACGTGTCGGTCATCGCGTCCAGCACGCGACCTTTGCGCTGCAGAATCACGAGAGCGGCGAGCCTCGTGGCGTCCGGATCGTCAGGCGCGGCGTTGAGATTCAGGGACACCGTCCGATCGGGGCGATCGGCAACAGATTTCACGAACGCCAGCTTCTGCCGTTCGGAGCCAACCGCCAGGTTGAGGGCAATTTGTTTGTCGAGGACCGCATCGGCGCGTTCTTGAAACGTGATCGCCTTCGGGATATCGCCTGTCGCGGCATAGCCCCGGGCGATATTTCCCAGGGCTGTCTGCGTTCCGGACGAATAGGGGCCGGTTGTCTTCTCCCAGATACCGAGGGCGCGCAAATGAGTCTCGATGGACCGCGCGAGATCGCCCTTCGCCTTATAGATGTTGGCCAGGTTGATCAGGTTCGCTGCAATGTCGCGATGTTCGGGTCCTACGATCTTTTCCCGGATGACAAGGGCGCGGACGGTATACGCTTCAGCCGTCGCGAGGTCCCCCCTCGAACGCGCCAGGCTGCCGATGTTCTGTAAAAGGTCTGCCATCCAGAAGCTATCCGTGCTCGACAACTTCTCAGTAATTGCGAGCGCGCGTCTCGAGACCTGATCCGCGCGTTCGAATTCGTTGCGATCCTTGTAAACAACACCCAGGGTGTTCAGAAGATAGGCGTAGAAGAGATTCTCCACGCCTCGCGTCTTCTCCGTGATCGCCATCGCGCGCAGCGCGAGCTCTTCCGCCTTCCGATCATCTCCTGCCGCCTCACGAAGACGGGCAAGGATGCTCAAGCAGTAGGCGACCTGCGGATGCTCCAATCCCAGAGCCTGTTCACTGGTCTCGAGCGCCCGCTGGGCCATCGTCTCCGCCTTCCGGTTCTGGCCCATTCGCCAGTACACGTTGCTCAGCCCCGACAGCATGAATGCGGTTATCGGGTGTTCCGGGCCCCAGATCTTTTCCATGATCGTGAGCGCGCGCTGCTGGAGCGGCTCGGCTTTCGCATCGCGCAGGTCCGCATGGACTTGTGCGAGCTCTTCGAGCAGTGTCGCCACATAGGGGTTTTCAGGTCCTCGCACTCCTTCGGCTATCGTCAGAGCCCGCTCGAGCTGCAGCCGCGCCGCGTCGGTGTTGCCGGCCGCGCGCAACAGCCCCGCGGCTCTTCGCAGGCTGCGGGCTTCCTGCATCGAGCGATCAGCGTCGGTGGCGCGCCGTGTCTCGGCAACGTGGATCCGGTAGATGGCGAGGGCGGCGTTGTTCAATTCGGGTTTGACGGTCAGTGTGAACGTCCCGCCAACGTCCGCGACG
>JBPYEE010000525.1:0-2351 GCA_051985095.1 Vicinamibacterales bacterium
CGAGATGAGCCCAGGCTCGGTCTCAGAGACGATCACGGTGAGTGGCGGCTCTCCGGTTGTCGATCTGCAGGCGACCAACGTGACCACGCACTTCGACGCCGACAAACTGGCGGAGCTGCCGGGATCGCGCGACTTCTGGGGTGTGCTGGCGCAGGCGCCGGCCGTGGCGATGTCCCGCGTCGATGTCGGCGGGAGCGGCGCGCTGACCCAGCAGCCCTACACCGCCTACGGCCTGTCAAGCGGCGGCGGCGTCAATCGCGGCGAGGTCGAGGGCGTCATGGTCAACGAGGGTTCCGGCGGCGGCGGCAGCGACATGTACTACACCGACTACGGTTCTTACGCCGAGATTGCCGTGAATGCCGTCGGCAACAGCGCCGAAATGCCGAATCCTGGTGTGCTCAGTCAGTTGATCGCCAAATCCGGCGGCAATGCCTACCATGGTGATCTCTACGCAGACTACGAAAGCGATGCGATGGAGGCGCACAATATCGACAGCCAGCAGATTGCCAGAGGCTTGATCGGGAGCAACGCGCTCTCCGTCACCGATCTCAACCGCCTCACGAGTTTCAAGGACTTCGACGCCGATCTCGGCGGCTTCATCATCAAGGACAAGCTCTGGTGGTTCGGCGCCGCACGCCACACGGTGACGGGCCAGCGCTATCCGACGCTCGTGGACGACGTGCAGGATACGACCGTGCCGGTATACACAGGCAAGGGCACCTACAATCTGACGGCGAGCCAGAAGATCGTCGGGTTCTACCAGCATGCCGACAAACACCAGCCGGATTATCTGGGTGCGATCCTGATCTCGGGCGGTCGCGCGACCCCCGCCATCATGCACGCGAACACGGTGTGGGACTCAACGTTTCCCACAAACGTCTGGAAAGTCGAATATAACGCCGTCGTCAGCAGCGCGCTGTTCGTCGAGGTCCGCACCGGGCAGTATCACAGCGTATGGGCACGCGTCGGCAAGAACGGGGATCCGCGCATCGAGGATATCGGCAACAATTTCGTGTCAGGCGGCGTGTACGGGACCACGCTCGATCGCAGCCGACCGCAGGTGAATGGGGCAATCAGTTACTCGCGGAGCGGATGGGCGGGCAGTCACACCATCAAGATAGGCGGCGAGATAATGCGCGACCTCCTGGTGCAACCGTTCACGGGATTTGCTGCGAGCTGCAACTGCATTTCTGTTTTCAATAACGGCGTGCCAACCCAGGTGTATCTGTATCAGGGGTCGAATACTTCGGTGCAGGGGCAGTGGAGCGACGGCCTGTACGCGAACGACACCTGGCAGATGAATCGTCGGCTGACGCGCAACGTCGGCATTCGCTACGACCGGCAGCGGTCCTATCTGCCGGCGCAGCAAGGGCCGAATGGCCAGAGCCTCACGGCCGTTGACAACGCCATGACATGGAATAACTGGGGTCCGCGCCTCGGCGTGAGCGTGGACGCCACCGGCGATGGCAAGACACTTGTCAAGGGCAGTTTCGGCCAGTTTTGGTACTACCCCGGTGCTGACTTTGCGGCCACCCTAAACCCGAACCCGCCCGGCTGGTACAGGCAGTACACGTGGACTGACACGAACCATAACGGTCAGTGGGATCCGGGCGAGGAGGGTCGGTTGATTTCCGTGTCGGGCGGCAGCCTGGCCACCACGGTCGACGCCAATGTGCAGAACACATTCACGCGACAGGCGACCGCCTACGTCGAGCGCGAGCTCGCCTCGAATTTCGGCATCCGAACCGGATTGGTTTGGAACGCGCGGCGCCAGGTCCGAGCGACCATCAATCAAAACCGGCCGCTCGCCGCCTATACGGTCCCCGTCACCATTCAGGATCCAGGCCCTGACGGCCGGCTCGGCACGTCGGATGACGGAAGTACGTTCACGGCGTACAGCTTGTCGCCTGCCGCCCTCGCGCTCCAGCCAGTGAACGTGACCACGAACATTCCTGCAGACAGTGACTACTACACCTGGGAACTCACGGCGACAAAGCGTGAAACCGGGCGCTGGTCGCTCCTCGCGAGCTTTGCCGAAACGTGGAATCGCGAGAGCGCGCTCGCCGGCGGATCGTCGTTCACCCCTAACGCTCTCATCAATACCGTCGACGGCCGCAATCGCTACACCACTTGGCAAGGCAAGGTGAGCAGCACCCTGCGGCTGGCGGGCGACTGGCGTGTGACGCCGATCGTGCGGTATCAATCCGGCATGCCGTTTGGCCGCACGTTCGTCGTGTCAACGCCGACGCTCAACTACGGCAGCGCCACTGTCCTCGCGGAGCGTTTCGGTAACGAGCGCGCGGCCAACATCGCCGTCTTCGATGTGCGCAGCGAAAAGGCGTTCACTTTAC
>JBPYEE010000526.1:0-5168 GCA_051985095.1 Vicinamibacterales bacterium
AGATGTTCACGGCGAGCGCCGAGCGCCGGCCGAATCCCGAGCTCGCGTGTCCGTTGTACGCGGTCGCCGAACACTGCCGCGAGTACAAATCACTTCACCTTCAACTTCTCGTCAACCTTCACCTGAAATTGGCGAAAATTGCCGTAGCTCGCTACGCCGGTGATGTGCGAGCCTGATTCACGGTAGTCCTCGCGCATCTCCACAGGCACGAAAAGTCCAAGCAGTGGCTCCGACTGATAGCTCACGTCAATCGTGCCGTCGATGTCCTGGTCGCGAACGCGCAGCTCGGCGATCAACGCGCGGCCGCTGGTGGGTTCGATCCAGAAGCGCCCGTGCGCAGAGAGATCCTTGTTCCCGTTCTTGCCTGTTTGGATTAGCGTGGGCCGGCTGACCTCCTCGTAGTCGATGACCCAGACTTGACTCGAAGTCCGGTACACGCCTTCAGTGTCGGGCGAGAGCTGCATCGTCCCAATATCCCGCTTCGTTGCCCGCTTGAACCGAAACCGGCCCTGATGACTCGGCCGGAGAACTTCCAGCGGGAACAACGGCGAGTTGAGATTCCGCACGATATCTCCCAAGTTGTAACGAGCGCTCTCCGCCTTGATTCGCCCGACTTGATCATCAACCGTCGCGGCGGGCTGGAGAAAAAGCTGCGTCAAGCGTTCCGCATGATCTCGGACGGGCACCCGGTCGACCTCGAACACGTCGCGAACGAGTAGCCACTCGTCACCGGGCTGATGCACCAGAGCCACGTCAGAGCGGAGGCGACGCTGCACCACATCATGATCGGTTGGTGCGATCACCGAATCTCCCGCAGGCATCCTCACGACACGCGTCCACGTCTGCGTGTACGTCTCTTCGGCGACCATCCCTGAGAGCTGCTCGTAGAAGTGGTTGACGTACCCCCCGGCACGCTGAAGAACAGTGGTAAGGTCGGGTTGCGCCACTTGTGGCGTGTTGGCGCCGATGCCGAGTGCCAGCGACAGGATCGCGACGGTCGTGACAACCGGCGTGGCGCACAGCGCGCGAATGGCGAGGCGGAGATCCTGCATGTCGGCCTCCGGCCCGTACTATTGCGCAGAATGCACCGCGGAGCAAAGGCATCGCGCGCACGCTGGCCCATCAGGTTGATGCCGCCGCGACCCATCCTTTCCCCGGCATGGCGCCGACCAGGACGGTGCGCGGCGCGGTGCTCGCGTTCGACGCGGCTCATAATGAGGAGCACTACGGTAATCTTGTGGGGTACGTGCGAGTCAAAGAGCATGGGCCGCCGTCGACCCGCACGATCTCATCCGCAGCCGAAGTAGCCGGAGGCGCCATGCGTCAGACCATCCTCGTCGCGACGTTCCTTGCCGTGACCGTGGCAGCCAACGGTCAGCCAGTGATGATTTTTGGTGGCTACGAGTCGGATCACGCCAGCTTCAGCATTCCGGGCACCGAGGCACCGCACAGTTTGTTTGCCGATGGCTTACAGGGGTGGACCGCCGGAGTTGTCGCGCCGGTTCAAGGTGGCGTGGCGTTCGTGGGTCGGGTAGCCGGCATGTACGGCCAAAATTATGAAACGTCGCCGGTCATCGGAGACGGGCGACTACGGCCTCACCTGTATACCTACGAAGGTGGCGTTCGTTTTATGCACGACGCCACACGGCGCGTCACTCCCTTTGTCGAGGGGGTGTTCGGGATGACCAAAGGACAAGTCGGCGTGCAGGGACACGAGGGTGGCACTGCCGCTGGCGCCGTTGTCTTTGCGCCGGTCGGTGAGTCACACGCGGAGGGCGGTATCGGTGTGGGGTTCGATGTTCATCTGTCGCGGCTCGTCGGCCTTGAAACGGCGGCACGATACGCATGGGGCGCGGTCGCCGACGACGGCATGAACCGACTTCAGATTGGCGTGTCGTTCGTGTGGTGGCCTGCACGCAAATGAGCGACCAGCGCGGCCTCACCGTGGCCGGACGTTCTCGCCGGTCGCACCCAGGTGACGGCCCGATGAAGATGTCCGCGCCACCGATCTTGGTCTGGGCGCTGATGGCTTGTGCGCTGGCTTCCCCCGCAGCCACCGGACAGCCCGCGACCGACGAACGGCCGCTCCGCAACGGAGAGCAACGGGCTGTTGCTCCTGATCCGACCCTGAAGGTGCTGACCGCTGACGATGCGCCGGCCGAACTGCTGGACGTGCAGATGAGCCTTAATTTCAATCGAACACCGGCCGTTGTCTACGTCACGTTACACAATCGGAGCACCGCGGTTTTGAACCGCGCTAATGTCGCCTGTTATGTGTTCGACGGCAAGCTGCGGCTGCACCTCGCGTCGTTCGGTGTGGTGAGCAGACCAGTCGCTCCGTCCGGCCTGCTGTCCCTACCGAAAACGCGGTCTGCGCCTTTGAGGAGCCGTCAACGGCCTCCGAAGCGTCTCGATCGGGTTCGTGTCGGATTCGTAGCCATGGCGTAGCGGTATCGCATTCCTGACCTCCTCCGCAGTCACGCCCGTTTGCGCCAACGAGGACCAAGCTGGTTCGCAGGTAGATCGACGTGAAATCGGTGTGTTCTACCGTCAGCCGATCGAGGGAGCGAGCGGCCGGCAGGAGTACTGTTCGATCCTTCGGAAATCTGGGCGAACGCAGAGCGCAAGTCAGCTGAACTCGAGCGGCCGGTAATAGACACACTGCTCGGGTCGAGCTCGGAGACGCCGGAAAGGCCCGGCAACCGGCTCTCGATGTGCGCCCGGTAGAACGGCCGCCGCCCGTCAATCGGCATCCATCGTGATGCTGTCGGTCTTACCCGGGACTTCTTAGCCTCGATCACCAATTCTGCGAAACAGCTGCCAGGCGGCAAAACCTCGCGCCGAATCGTGATTCCCGCTCGAGGCAGGTCCGTTCACCGACGGTCGAGTTGGTTGCAATTCTCTGTGCAAACTCCCCTTGACGCATTAAGCCACCCTGCCTGGTTTGGACGCATCTTCTGTGGCGATCGTCGCCACTCCTCCGCGTCGACCCAGTCGCGTGGACGCGTCTTCGACCAGTCGTCCTCAGGGCTGCCGCGCGAAGCACCTTCGAGACGATTGACCCTGCGATTTCGGCGCATGCGCTGATTCGCACGCGTGCTCTGCCAGCGCGATGGGTCGCCATGGACGTTGGAAGATGGTCTTTGATCTGGCGCGTCGGATTTCGCGGCGCGCCGGTCTCACCAAACACGGCGCCCACATCCTGCACCACAGTTTTGGCTCGTTGCTCGCCACGCGCGGTGCACCGGCGCGCGCGATCCAGGACCTGACGGGGGCATGCCGATATCCAGACGACGCAGCCGTACATGCATTCGAGTCCGGCGTCGGTGAATGCGGCGATTCAGCTGCTCGAAAACGCCCACTTTCCGTGGAGACATTCTGGAGACGGGAAACGGCACCGGAAGGAAGTCGTGATGGTTCTGTGGGTTAACTGGGGTGGGTAACGGGGGTCGAACCCGCTAATCCACATGTTAGCAACTCATTGAGGTGACGCGGCTTGCTGGTCCAAGTCGTTGTCGTCCTTGAACTTCAGGCTCGTTAATCAGTGCTCTTCAGTCCGCAGTAGTCCTCGCTGATCGACCCCGTTCGGGACCATATTGGGACCACGGATTGGCCTCGGCTGACGCAAGTAATCAACGTCCGCAGAGTCATGTTCCTGCGTGGCGTGCTCCCAATTCCTCAAAATTCGGCCCGGATCGAGGAGTACAGGCAGACGGCTCAATCTGCGTCAGCTTCGCCCCAAAACGGGCAGAGGCAATTCCAAAAACAATCGCTCCAATTCCAGCAGTGATTCATTTCATTCGTTGTCGTCCGCAAAATGTCGTCCGAGCGAGAATCGCGGCTCGATACTGAGGAAGCGGTCGAGTGAAACGACGGCCGCCACGTTGACTGACAATGTGCAGAGAATCGGTAGCGGCCAGCAGAAGTTCGGTGTTTGCCCCGAAATTCGAAAATTGGCCGAGAAAAGGGGAGCAGCGGTCCGCGGCGGCTCCCGGTTGTGTCGTCCGCTCACCCTACACACCAGACAGTTGGCGGTCTAGTTCTGGACCGGAGGGGTCCGTGATTTAAGCGCTTGTTCTCAGAAGACCGGGCGATCATGCGAACGTCTGAGAACCGGAGTTATCTCAATCAACCGTGCTCACGATAGATCGCGGTCCTGAACAAGTCGCCTCACGCGTTTCGAGATGTCGTCACGAATTGCGCGCACCTCGTCAAGCGGGCGATCCTTCGGGTCCTGTAACTCCCACGCGACCACCTCCACACCAGGGACGAGCGGGCATTGTTCCCTGCAGCCCATCGTGACGAGCACGTCGGCGCGCCGGGCGAGTTTCGGCGTCAGCCGTTGCGGTCGAACCGCGCTGAGGTCGATGCCGACTTCCCACATGACGGTCGCCACGACAGGATGGACGTGATCTGCTGGCTGCGTCCCGGCCGACAACGCCGTTGCCTTCACTGGATCGGCCAATTGATTGAAGAACGCGGCCGCCATCTGCGAGCGTCCCGCATTGTGCGTGCAGGCGAACAAAATCCTTTTCATCGCCGACCGTCATCGACGCATTATCCGACGCTGATTGGAGACGGACCGGTTTTCGGCTCGGTGGCGTTCGGTGGCGAGCACAACAACTCCGGCGTCTTACGACGCGGCGCGGACGTTCTCAGCGCGCGGGCCTTTCGGACCTTGCCCTTGCTCGAACGTGACCGCTTGCCCTTCGCGCAACGCGTCAAAGCGGCTGTCCACGCAGGCCGACTGGTGGATGAAATATTGCGCGCCGTCGCTCGCCGCAATGAACCCTAATCCCTTGTCTGTGATCAGGCGTTTGATCGTCCCGCGCATCGTTGCCATCGTCGCCTCCGTCGATTAGTTAACCGCCGGTTCGAGCTCCTCGCCCGGCACGCCGAGATCGGGCATCGGGTTCCCGACAAACAGGCGTCGGCACCCGTGACCGATCCAGCGCGCCCAGCGGGCCGATCGCTCAACACGCGCGCTGTCGGTCGCAATCCCGGTGTTCGCGTACATCTGCCGGTACAGTTTCGACACCAACATAAACGCAATCCGCGCGCGCAGCGATTTCACGACGTGTGAGCGGCGCCAGACCTGCTGCCAACTGTAGAAGCGATCCCAGGCCCGCTGGGTGCCGAGCCGGATCTCCTCGAGGGACATGGTCGGA
>JBPYEE010000527.1:0-5349 GCA_051985095.1 Vicinamibacterales bacterium
TGCGCCCGGCCCACCACGGCGGCTTCGGCAACGCTTGGATGATCCACCAGCGCGCTTTCGACTTCCATCGTTCCGATTCGATGGCCCGCCACGTTGATAACATCGTCGACCCGACCGAGCAGCCAGAAGTAGCCGTCGGCGTCCCGTTTCGCGCCGTCGCCGGTCACGTACACCGCGGGGCCCCATTTATTCCAGTACTGCTTCACGTAACGCTCCGGGTCGCCGTAGATCCCGCGAAGCATGGAGGGCCATGGCCGCGTGAGCGCCAGGAGGCCGCCGCCGACCTCGACCGTGCCGCCACGCTCAGTGCGAATCTCAGCAAAGATGCCGGGGAAGGGCTTCGTGGCCGAACCGGGTTTCAGCGTCGTCACGCCGGGGAGCGGCGTGATCATGATTGCCCCCGTCTCGGTCTGCCACCAGGTGTCGACGACGGGACAGCGCTCGCCGCCGATGAAGCGGTAATACCAGACCCACGCCTCCGGATTGATCGGCTCGCCGACCGAGCCGAGGAGCCGAAGCGAAGACAAATCGTGCTTCGCCGGCCACTCGGTCCCCCATCGCATGAACGCGCGAATTGCAGTCGGTGCGGTATAGAACACCGTGACGCCGACCTTCTCGATGAGCGACCAGAAGCGATCCTTGGCGGGCCAGTCAGGCGCCCCTTCGTACATGACGACGGTGGCGCCGTTGGCGAGCGGCCCGTACACGACGTAGCTGTGGCCGGTGACCCAGCCGATGTCGGCTGAGCACCAGAACACGTCGTCTTCCTTCAAGTCGAAGACGAGCTTCGTCGTCGCGTACGTGCCGACGAGATAGCCGCCAGTCGTGTGCACGATGCCCTTGGGCTTCCCGGTCGTCCCCGACGTGTAGAGGATGTACAGCATGTCTTCGCTGTCCATCGGTTCGGGATCGCAGCTGTACGAAGCGTCCTGCATCAGGCGGTGGTACCAGTGGTCACGTCCCTCCGTGACGTGGACCGGCATCGATTGCCCGCCCCGCTGGACGATGATGACGTGCTCGATCGACGGCGTGTCGGCAAGCGCTTCGTCGGCAACCTGCTTCAAGGCCACGATCTGGCCGCGCCGATAGCCGCCATCGGCGGTGATGAGGAGGCGGCACTGCGCGTCGTTGATGCGGTCGCGCAGTGACTCGGCGCTGAACCCGCCGAAGACCACGCTGTGGACCGCGCCGATGCGCGCACACGCCAGCATGGCGATGGGGAGCTCGGGAATGAGCGGCAGGTAAATCGCGACGCGATCACCTTTCTTGATGCCGAGCGCCTTCAAGACGTTGGCGAAGGCGGACACCTGGCGATACAAATCGAAGTACGTGAGCGTCCGGCGGTCGCCCGGCTCGCCCTCCCAGATGAGCGCCGCCTTGTTCCGGCGCGGGCCGCGAACGTGTCGGTCGACGCAGTTGACGCTCGCATTGATCCGGCCGCCCACGAACCACTTGGCGTGGGGCGGCTGCCAGTCGAGCACCTGATCCCACCTGCGCGACCACTCGAGCTCGCCGGCCAGCCGCGCCCAGAAAGCGTCAGGGTCGCGCGCGGCCTCCGCATAGATCGATTCATCCGAGACAAGGGCGCGCGATCTGAACGCCGGGGATGCAGTAAAGGTCCGGTCTTCGCGCAGGAGATCGGCGAACTCGGTGTGCTTCTGGTCGGCCATGCGGCGATTCTCTACCGAGCGCTGAGTGTCGTCAATCGCCGCCGCAGCGGCGCCGCGCCAGCCTGTGACGTCGCGGCGAACCGCCTAGACGCGGGGGGCGCTCGCGGCCGCGTGATGGCCGTGCGGGCGCCGATCACCGGCAGTTGATCGTCCGGACAGTGCGACGAAGGATCGCGCCGGCTGGCCACTGCGCAGACCTGGAGTGCGTGCCGGGCGTCGGTCCGGGCAAACGAATCGAGCTCCCGCCCGAGATCGCACAGCCGTGGCGGTTCCGCAAACGACAGGTTGCGGTCGCAGTGGGCAGCCCGCCTACGCCGTCGGCGGCGGCGTGTCGGGTGGCGCTTTCTTCTGGAAGATGGCTTGCCCGATCAAGCCGCCAATCGTCGAAAACGCGCTGCCGACGAGGAGCCAGAAGATGAAGCCGAGCGTCAACCGCACGCCGGCTCCCAGGCTGCGGGACGCGAACTCGCGGAACTCCGGCGGCATCTCACCCATCCGCTCGACGAACCGCTCGACGAACACGCGCTCCATCGGCGTGACGATGACCGACACCGGCACCGAGATGATGAGGTACACGAACGCCCCGACGATTCCGGCCAGCAGGCCGACAAGGGCGCCGTCGCTGGCGGTGATCGGCGCCGCTTCGTTTTGCTGAAGGATGTAGGCCGCGATGACACCCCCGCCGATCACCCACAGGCAGCAGCAAAGATTGCCCGCCGACACGATGGGGAGGCCGGTCAGGACGCCCATCACCAGCCCGCCGATGAGCGCCGGCTGGACCAGACGGTTAGTCGTAGTACTCACGGCCGAGGTGCGTGATGAGCTCTTCGCCCTTGAAGTAGCGCAGCGTGTTCTTCAATTTCATCAACTGGATGAACAGATCGTGTTCCGGGTAGAGCCCCGGTGCATGCACCGGGCTCTTGAAATAGAAGGAGAGCCACTCCTGGATCCCCTGCATGTTCGCGCGTTTCGCGAGATCGAGAAACAGCGCCACATCGAGCACGATCGGGGCCGCCAGGATGCTGTCGCGGCACAGAAAGTTGATCTTCAGCTGCATCGGATAGCCGAGCCAGCCGACGAGATCGATGTTGTCCCACCCCTCCTTGTTGTCGCCACGCGGCGGATAGTA
Organism: Vicinamibacterales bacterium; assembly: GCA_051985095.1. Classification (GTDB taxonomy): domain Bacteria; phylum Acidobacteriota; class Vicinamibacteria; order Vicinamibacterales; family CAVVIG01; genus Gp6-AA45. Next base: position 2,800 of record JBPYEE010000527.1, read on the forward strand.
ATTGATACGCACGACGTGGCACAGATGATCGTAGAGATCGGGGTAGAGCTGCGGCTGCAGGATGTAGTCGAGCACCGACTTCTTGCTCTCTTCCTTCGTCTTGAACGATTCGGGGTCGTCCAGCACCTCGCCGTCGCGATTGCCGAGGATGTTGGTCGAGTACCAGCCCTCGACGCCGAGCAGGCGCGCCTTCAACCCGGGCGCCACGATCGTCTTGATCAAGGTCTGACCGGTCTTCAAATCCTTGCCGGCCAGCGGCGAGCCGGTTCGCGCCGCCAGCGCGACGAGCGCCGGGATGTCGGCGGTCAGGTTCGGCGCGGCGTTCGCGTACGGGATCCCTTCGCGAATCGCCGCGTAGGCGTAAATCATGCTCGAGGGAATCGCCGCGTCGTTGTTCTCGAGACCCCGTTCAAACGCCTCGATCGATTGATGCACCGGTCCCTCGGTCATGAACACTTCAGTGCTGCCGCACCACACCATCACCAGCCGATCGAGGTGATGCTCGGCCTTGAACTGTCGAATGTCGGCGATGACCTGCTCGGCCAGATCGCGCTTGTGCTTCCCTTTCTTGACGTTCGGGCCGTCCAGCCGCTTCACGTACCGCTGGTCGAAGACCGCCGCCCAGGGCTTGATCTTCTCGAGCTCGCTTCGCACCCGCTCGAGAAGCGACGGTTCGATCACGCCCGCCGTCCGCGCGGCGGCGTAGCAGTCGTCCTCGAAAATGTCCCAGCCGCCGAACACGAGATCGTCGAGCGACGACAGCGGGACGACATCGGTGATCTTCGGTGACCGGCCTTCGGTGCGTTTCCCGAGACGGACCGTTCCCATTTGCGTGAGGGAACCAATCGGTTTGGCGAGACCTTTCCGAATCGCGTACACGCCGGCGATGGTCGTCGTGCTGACCGCCCCCAAACCAACGAGTAAAACCCCTAGTTTGCCGCGGGCAGGTGCAATGTCGACCGGAGTAGGCATGAAGGGACGGATCATATAGCTTTCAGCTTTGAACTGTCAGCTATCGGACACGACACCAGACGGGTAAGCTGATGGTTCAACGCCCGGTGCACGACCTGTGTTCCTGAAACGCGACAGTCCGCACTCGTTGGTGATCGGCATGACCGGCGTCAAGATGGGCGATCGCCTGCTGCAGGTGGGATGCGCGCACGGCAGGCGGATGGCCGCGGTCGCGGCCAAGGTCGGTCTCTCGGGACGCGTCCTGGTCGTCGTGCCCGATGACTCGTCGGCGAATGAGGCGCGCAAAGGCGCCGCCGACGCCGGTGTGCTGGTCGACATCGAGTTGGCCCCGCCGAGCAGACTGCCTGTCGATGATGCCGCGTTCGATCTCGCGGTGGTCGACGACACGGCGGGACTCCTCGGCGCCGCACAACCGGAGCCGCGCGCCGCGGCGATTCGTGAGCTGCTCCGGGCGCTCAGAGGCGGCGGCCGCGTGATGATCATCAGCGCGGGCGCGCGGACCGGGCTCGGCGGCCTCTTCTCGCGGGCGCAGCCCGGCGTCTCCTTCGTCGGGTCCGGCGAGGCCGTGACCGCGCTCGAGGCCGAAGGATTCAAATCCGCGCGCACGCTCGCCGCGCGCGAAGGGCTGGTCTTCGCCGAAGGGATCAAGCCGCGGTAGTCACCGGGCGCACGTCAGATGGCGGCCGCCGTCGATCGCGATGGTTTCGCCGGTCATCCATCCCGCGCGATCGGACGCGAGATACAGAATCAGTTCAGCGATATCGTCGGCGTGACCCGGACGACCGAGCGGATGGGTGGTTTTCGACCGCTCGAGAAACGCGGCGTACTGATCGTCGGTCATGCCCGATCGACGGTGCAGATTCGTGACGGTCACCCCGGGATTGACCGCGTTGACGCGAACGCCGTGCGGTGCCAGCTCGATCGCCGCGCAGCGCGTCAGGTGATCCAGCGCGGCCTTGCTGACACAGTACGCGAGCACGCCGGGAAAGGAGCGCAGTCCGTTGACGCTCGAGACGTTGACGATGGCTCCCTGGCGCGTTTTCAGGTGAGGCAGCGCCTCACGCATCAGCTTGAACGGCGCCCGCGCATTGATGGCCATCATCGAGTCCCACAGCTCATCGTTTGTTGACTCGAGCGGCGCGCTCGCGATGATCCCGGCGGCGTTGACGAGCACGTCGATGCCGGAGAACGCCTCGATCGCCGCGGCGACGATGCGCGCCGGCGCCGGCGCGGTGGTCAGGTCGACGGCGCACGACACAATGCGCCCGGACGCGCCGGCGGCCTCGGCCGCAAGGTCGCGCAGGGCCGATTCGTTTCGGCCGACGGCCACAACGCTGGCGCCCTCGCGGGCGAACCCGCGCGCGGCCGCGCGGCCGATGCCGCTGGTCGCGCCGGTGACGACGACGGATTTGCCGGTGAACAACATGGACCGAGAGTGTACCTCCCGGCCGTACCCTTCCAGGTACGGCGCCTCGTCTCCCGGATAGCACAACCCGCCCGGCTCGGCCGGGTGCTGCCCGAAAGTGCCTTGAGAACATGGGCGGCCGCGTAGGCAGGGGTTTTGCCTCTGCGGCGCCA
>JBPYEE010000528.1:0-10355 GCA_051985095.1 Vicinamibacterales bacterium
CTTCAGCGAGACGAGCCGAACACCAATCCTGAAATCAGGCGGACACGCGAGGGCTACGTCAGTAACAGCGGTCCAAATCCGTCGTCCGAAGTGCCAACGCTATCGTTCACTTACGCAATTAAGCACCAGGTTACCTAGCGCAGCAAGATTGGTTCGAGGAATCGCTTCAGGATCGGCATGATGACGTCCGGTCGTCCTCCCAATTCGTGCCCGAAGCCGTCAATCAACTGAACAGTCCAGCCCATTCGTTCAAGCTCCGCTCGATGCTCGGCGATAAGAGGACCGATTCGGATTCTCTGGCAGCAGCCGGCTATGAATTCATCCTTGTTTCCGGCGAACGCCATGCGCGGGCAGGTAAACTTCGACACAGCCTCTCGCTCGGGCCACCCACGAATGCTGCGATAAAAAGTCACCATTGATGTAGCTCGACCCTGCGCAGCTTCCGCTTCGGCATAGGCCAAGGTCTCGGCATATTGGCCACCAAGCGGAGGCCAGCCACCACAGACAAGAGCCGAGAGGCGACTCGTCCTGGACGCAAGTTGCAGACCGACAACGCTGCCAAATGAAAAGCCAAACCGTGCGAAACGATCGACGCCGGCTGCATCGGCCACAGCAAGAATGTCCGCGCATTCGCGGTCAGCGGTGCGAGACGCGATGTTGGCCGGGGAATTGTCGAATGCGGCGGAATTATCGATGACGACGACGCGATAACGATCGGTGAGCTGATCGTAATACCCGCGGGGTAGTCTATCGAAGACAACCAGCGCTGGACCTGATCCTCGTACGGTAAACGGTCGAACGTCCTTGGCCCAACTCTGCGTGGACAGCACGTTCGAGAACAGGCCGAGGACACTGGCTGAGCCCAAGGTCTGGAGCATTTCGCGTCGCTTCATCGGGCGTCCTTTTGAGCCGACGAGTCGCCCCCCTTGGATACCACACCGCCGACCCCAGGACAAAGATTCTCTTTCGAACGGAGAAGACCCAGACGATGGGCGCGCCGAGACGGCTACCCGTCAACGATCAACACATTTTGGGGTTGAGGAACGGAATGAGAGCCCCGCACGTCCTCACAGCCGGGTCGAGCCGGGTCACGAGGTGTCGCGAGCGCTGGCGGCGAATGGTAGCGGCCGCCAATCGTTCGGCAACCTGCTGACGACGCACGAGTTGCTCTGCGGACCCATTACACTGGTGATGAACTGGGCACCGAAGAAATGAGAATCGCACCGTGACAACGAACGTCGGTGACCTTTCCGAGCGCACGCGGATCTCGATGCCGCAGCAGTCCCCAGGAAGTCTGAGCGGTCAGCAGGTCGCCCGTATCGTCGCGTATATCCTGCTGCAGAACGGATTTCGTCAGGGGATATCGAGCTACCGACAGACCGCCCCCTGCGGTAGATTACGCTGCCGCGCTCACGAGTAGCCGGCCCGTGTGAATGCCCGCGCAATCGGGTTCGATTCGGTGTAGGGTTATGGGATGGACGGAGGCGCCATGAACAGACGAACGATGATGACGACGGTTGTCGGCGGCGTAGTGGCCGCCGGATACGCCCGGCGCGCAAAAGCGGCGCCGGCGGTTGACGTGAATTTGCCGATCGCCAGCGCGAACGCGGCGAAGGATTTTGCCGGCGCTAAGGAATTACCGAATCCCAACACCGACTATAAAGTCGTGTTCTCGGTCGCCGCGAAAGTCAAAGACGACGAAGTTCACCCGATGCTGAAGATGATCGGGCTGTACCTCAACACGCTGGCGCACAACGGCGTGCCGGCTAAGAATCGCCATATCGCCGCGATGTTCCACCAGGGTGGCGGCGACGCTGTGTTTTCCAACGAGGTCTACAAGGCGCGGCACAACGGCGTCGACAACCCGAACATCGCCGTGCTAAAGGAGCTGCACGAGGCGGGCGTCGAGCTCCGCGTGTGTGGCCAGGGTCTCATGGGAAAGAAAGTCGATCCGTCGCAACTGCTGCCCGGAGTCCAGGCCGACCTCTGGGCGATGGTGACGATGGTCAATCTGCAGTCGCGCGGGTACGTCCGAGTCGGCTGAGCGCGTGCCGGATCGTCCGCTGTCCTGATGATCAAGCTCACGGCGCGTTGCGCCCGGCTCCAATCGCGTCTATGTCATATGTGACACGCCGAGCGTGAGCGAGATGAACGTCACCGAGGCAAGGTGCGGCTTCGATCCGCACTTGGACGCGGATACCCGATCTGCACGCGACACTTAACAGAACGGCGTCCGGAGTTAGGCGTCGTGAAGCCGCAAAGTCGTTTCAGATGCATGATTTCCTGAACGCGCGCGGTGGATGGCAGCCGCGTCCGGTAACCTGTCGAGGGGAAGGCCGCCGTCCCGATAAGACGAAGCGTTTTGCGCAGCGCCGTCGCCGGCAAGGTCATCGGGGTCAGTCCAATGCGGACTATCCACCGACATCCACCGTGATGCGTTCCATCCAGAATGGAACCACTCGATCTTCCCCCGGATGACAGGTTCGTTGCGTTTATTGTTACCGAACGCCCAGTCGTTGCGACGGAATGTACTCGACGTCGATGCTGATGCCGTCTCCGATCAGAGGGTTCGCCGTGTAGACGGCGGAGACGGACAGCTCGAACTGACTCACGATCGTCAGGATGGCGATGGTGAGCGAGGTGTCTCCGCTCGGGGGCGCGCCCAGCAGCAGCTCCGCGATGCGACAACAATCGTCCATCGTCGCCCCCAACGGGGGAAGTATGACGTGCTCAATCTGGCGTGTAGGAATCGTGGAGAGGTCGGTGAAGTTGGGTTCACGCGCAACAACGGCGCCCGCGTTGATCAACGGTTGGACGAACTTCACAACCGGCGCCCGCACGAGATTCAGATTTTGAATGTTAACCTCCGTTGCGTACACACCCGGCCGGGCGCCGGCGACACAACAACAGTTCGTTCCGGTCTGTCTACCGCACACGATCTTCACGCTGTACAGGAAAAGACCTCCGGCTGCAGCCGGTAGGGCGCGGAGCTCCTCGAGAAGCGGATGTGTTAGCCGCTCAGCGCTTGAGCCCGCTTGATTCTTAGCCATCTCGACCTCCGCGAAGGGTTTGTGGGTTGAGAAGCACGAGTATAGTGTGCCATTCAACCCTTCAACAAGGTGTGATCTAGCTCAACATTGCAACAAAAATTACGTCACGAACTTGGCTCTGTGCTGAGAGTTGACATTAGTCCGTTTTCGAGACAGCTCTCAGCTAAAAAAAGCGATCACCATGAACCGCGAGTTTCTTACCGCCAGGGTGGGACGTCGTATTGTCGGCACGCGGGTCACGCCGAGATTCGCTTCGTACTCCGCCGCCAATGTCTTACGAGTTTTGCGCGGAAGAAGAACCCGCCGATATCCTGCGCCGGTTCCATGTCAACTCGTGCCTTGTCACCTTCTGCTTAGCCGGCCGCAGTCCCACATCGGCGTTTCATCCGAGTAACTGAACCTTCGTAGGTGGCGCATGCCTGGCGCAGCCCGCTGGGTACCTTCAGAACAGTTTGGCGACTACTCCGGCAATCAGACCGCTTGTAACGAAAATGAGCACGGCGCCGATCAGGAACCCGCGGAAGTGAAACCAATAGTCTTTATAGCCTGCCGAACCTTCTGTTCCGGGCAGGATCAGAAAGCTAGGGCCAATTGCCACCAGGAGCCAATCGAGCAGGAGCAAATCCACGACATTGAAGACCGAGAACATGACGAACAGATGAAGGAACGCCGTCAGAAATGGGATCCTGCCCCCGCCGTTTGTGCGAACCGCTGAAAACGACGCTGTGACAATGCCGAGCGCCACGACCCCGATCACGATGGCGACTGGGACCCGCTGGCGTTGCGACCGCTCGCTCATCGGCCCATGCTTCTTCCGGATGTCCGGTGGGTAATCATTCAACAGAATTTCCGGGTTGATCCAAAGAAGCCCAAGAAGCAGGACGGAGAGGACGGCGCTCAGCACACCTCCAGAAAGGAGCGCGTGACGAATGACGGGCCAGAGAGTCATCGCATCCGTCCAGAGCCCGTAGTTTATCGCGAGTAACACTGTCTGCTTACGCCATGTCGACGCGGAGATTACTCCCGCGCGGTCGCCTTCTGTTTAGCCGGCCGTCATAGCTACATCGGCGTTAGGCAGGAGTTGAGGACTGTCGGGCGAAGGCTTAAGCCGAGCGATGGCGTCGCGCCTGTTGACCATCCGGGGCGGGTCCGGCCCGCAAACAGCCACGATTCTGGGCGCGAAAAGCACTGGTCACGTGACGCGCGCATGCCGGTGCGCGGGGCCCGTTCGCGGTCACCCGCACGGCTCGCGGCCCTGGTGCAGAAGCGGCTGCCTCTGACCGGTGAGGGCGGGATCCTGGCTCACGCTGCGGCACCCTCCGCGTCCGACATGAGCGAATACTGAATGAGGGCGATCTCGCGGCCGGCCTGTTGGCCGCAGCCACACGCAGGCTGGCATCGCACTACGGGCTTCTTGATATCTCCGCCATCCGTATCGGATTACTCGTCGCGAAGCGCCTCGATCGCCTCGAGCCGCGACGCGCGGAGCGCTGGCACATAGCTCGCGAGCGCGGTGACAAGCGCGAGGCCAACAGCGGCGGCGGCGAGCGTCGCCGGATCGTGCGGGGTCACGCCGAACAGGAGCGCCGAGGCGAACCGCGTCACTGCGAGCGCCGCCGGGACGCCGATCGCAAGTCCCGCCGCGAGCAGCCCACCCGCCTCGCCCATCACCATCCGTACAACCTGGCCTCGGTCCGCCCCGAGTGCGATGCGCACGCCGATCTCGTTCCGCCGCCGCGCGACCGTGTAGGACATCACCCCGTAGAGTCCGATCGCGGCGATCAGCGCGGCCAGGCCGCCGAAGAACCCCGAAAGGGTCGCCATCAGCCGCTCGCGCAGTAGCGAATCGTGCAGCCGCGATGCCATCGTGCGGAAGTCGACGACGATCATCGGGTTTTCTTCGCGCGCGAGCGCCGCGACGGCCGTGGTCACCTTCTCGAGCGGCTGCGATGATCGTATGACGAGGTTTAGAGACCCGGGCGGATACTGCGGATCCTGGACCGCGGGCGCATAGAACTCCGGCACGAACGGCTGGCGCAGGTCGTCGTACTTCGTGTCGCGCGCCAGGCCGACGATCGTGTAGGTCGGCCGCTGAACGCCCGGCGCCTCGTCGGTCTGAAACGCGCGGCCGAGCGGGTTCGCGCCGCCGAAGTACACGCGTGCGAACGACTCGGACACGATCGCCACCTTCGGCGCCGCCGCCACGTCGCGATCGTCGAAGTCGCGCCCCGCGATCAGCGCGATGTCCATCGCCTGGAAGTAGCGATCGCTGACCGAGTTGAAGTTCGACGGCTCCGTCCGGCTCATGCCGTCGACAATGATGTTGCGGTTCGAAAAGCTGCCACCGATCGGCACGTTGCGGACCTGCGCGACGCTCTCGACGGCAGGCACGTGCCGCGCGCGCTCGAGCAGGTCGCGGTACACGGCGGCGAGTCGGTCGTTGGTCATGCCGGCGTGGCGCAGGTTCATTTCGGCGACGAGCAGATGGTCCTTGACGAACCCGGCGTCGAGCGTCGTTAGGTTCCGGAACGTTCGAACAAACAGCAACGCGCCGACGACGAGCGCCAGCGACAGCGCGACCTGCGCGACGACGAGGAGGCGGCGCAGCCGGAAGCGCTCGTGCGTATTGGTGGACCCGCGGCCGCCCGCCTTCATCGCTGCCGCCGCGTTCATCCGCGTGGCACGAAGCGCCGGGACGATGCCGAAAATCACGCCCGCCGCCGACGCGACGAACCCGATGAACGCGAACACGCGCCAGTCGTGCGCCACCGCGAGGACAATGCGCTCGTGCTGCGTCGCGATCGAGGCGACGAGCACGCTCGCGAGCCACTGTGCGAGCAGCGCGCCGGCCGCGGCGCCGCACACGGCGATGAGCGCGCTCTCGGCCGCCATCTGCCGCACGATCCGGCCGCGGGAAGCGCCGAGCGCGAGGCGCACTGCGACCTCACGCTCGCGTGCGCTCGCGCGCGCCAGCATCAGGTTCGCGAGATTTGCGCAGGCGATCAACAGGACGAGTGCCGCCGTCGCGAGGAGCAGCCAGAGCGGCGCTTCGAGGTCGGATCGCACGTCGGAAACGCCGGTCGCCGCCGGAAAGGCGCCGAGGCGGAACGCCAGGTAGGCCTTCTCGTCCTCGGCCCGGTAGTTCGGCAGCGTGTCGCGGAACAGGGCAGGCGAGATCGCTTCGAGCTGCGCCGTCGCGCGCCCAGGCGTCCAGCCCGGTTTCAGCCGGCCCATCGCCGCGAGGAACCAGTTGTCCTTCCTGTCGAGATTGCTGCGCATAATCGTGTGTGGCTCGGCGCACAGCGGCACGGCAACGTCGAAGGTACGTCCCACCTCCACGCCGAAGAAGTCGGGCGGCGTGACGCCCACGATCTCGTACGGGTAACGATCGAGCGTCAGCGCTCGGCCGACCACCGACGCGCTGCCGCCGTACTCCTGCTGCCAGAAGCCGTAGCTGATCACTGCCGGCGGCGCCGCACATCCGTGGCGGTCGTCGGACGCGGTCAGCAGCCGCCCGATCAACGGATGCACCTCGAGCGTGGTGAAGAAATCGCCGCTCACCCACAGGCCGGCCGCGGAGCGGCTGACGCCGCCGGCGGTCAACTCGAAATTGGGCGTGCCCCAGGCGAACAGGTCCGAAAACGCCTCCTGCCGCTCCCGCAGCGTTTCCCAGAGCGGGTTGGTCAGATCGGGATGGCGCCCGTCGAACCCGCCCGTCATCCCGCTGTCGTTTTCGATTCGGACGCGAGCGAGCTGCTCGGGATGCGACACCGGCAGCGGGCGCAGACGGAGCGCGTTCAGCAGCTCGAAGATCGCCGTGTTTGCGCCGAAGCCGAGCGCGAGCGACAAGATTGCGATCGCCGCGAACCCCTTGTTCAGGCGCAGCAGCCGCACGGCATATTTGATGTCGCGGCAGACCTCGTCGATCCAGGCGATCGTGTTCATGTCGTAGATCTCCTCGCGCACGCGCGTGCGGTTGCCAAGGCTGCGGACGGCCGCGGCCCGCGCCTTGCCGGGCGACAGGCCGCGCGCGATGTTCTCGTCGGTTTCGATCGCCAGATACGACTCCAGCTCCGCGGCCCGCTCATCGTCCCACCGTGCGCGATGGAAGAAGCGGCGGAAGCTCATGCCGGCCTCAGCACGCGATCGATCGCGCGCACGAGTTCCTGCCACCGCGACGTCTGCGCGGCGAGCTGGCGTCGGCCGGCCGGCGTGAGGCGGTAGTAGCGCGCGCGCCGATTGTTCTCGGAGGTGCCCCAGAACGACGCGATCCAGCCGCGGTCCTCGAGCCGGTGCAGCGCCGGGTAGAGCGATCCGTGCTCCACCTGCAGCACCTCGTCGGACTCGCGCTCGATGGCATGCGCGATCGAATGGCCGTGCGCCGCTCCGACGGCGAGCGTCCGCAGCACCAACAGGTCGAGCGTTCCCTGAAGCATTTCGCCTTGAATGGGCGTGTTTCCGCGTCTCGGCATCGAGCAGCGATCCTAGTCCACTAGATTATCTTCTGGAATGAGGAAGTGGAGGAGCGATCTGAAGGGCTGTGCTACCGACGAGTTAGCGGCCGAGGAAGGACGATGCGAAGGCGCAGGTCCCGGATCGTGCGCAGCAGGGTCCCCGCGTGCAGCGCTTTCGGAATCGAGTCCGATGGACCAAGACCAGGGGCGTTTCGAATTCCGCATTCTGCATTGCGCCGTAGCGTGCGTCTCGGTCGCGGATGCCTTTGTCGGCAAGATCGTGTTTGAGGTGCGGCCAGACTGCCGCCATCGTGACTCGCCACTATCCATCTTGACTCCTGCTTGTCGCCTTCTGTTTCGCCGGCGCAGCAGCCACATCGGCGTCAGGGCGTATGTATGCCTTTGGCTGGCACGTCGCACCTGATACGTGAGCTACACTGACCGGGTTGCTCGCGCTGGAAGTCCCGCCTGGAGAATTGATATGGCGAAGGCACCACTGATTTTTACGTATTACATTGCCGCTCCCGTCGAACAGGTCTGGAACGGGTTCGTTTCGAAGGAGGCGAATCAAAAGATCTTCATGGGAGCGGACTTTGAGGCGGACCTGAGACCTGGCGGGACGATGACATGGTCAGGGCCCGGTCGCGATGGGAAGCCGATGCGGTATGTCACCGGTGAGGTGCTGCGGGTCGAACCGCCGAAGCTGTTGGAATACAAGTTCGGGATGGGCGACGGGGCGGTCATGTCGAAAGTAAAGGTGGAGCTGACGCCAGAAACCGAAGCGGTGAAAGTAGTCGTCACGAACGATGAGTGGCAGGAAGACGATCCGGCCTACGCTCAGAATGCGGATGGTTGGCCGCGCATTCTTTCCCGATTGAAGACTCTGCTGGAGACGGGGAAAACGTTCCGACCGCATTAGGCCAGCAGCCCCGCACACGCTCGCAGTGAAGTTGATTGCCACCTACTCCGCCGCCCCCCTGGCATCCACCGCCTCGGATTGAGACGCAAGGTCCAGTCCGGCTCCCAGTACGACAGCCTGCTGCTTGGGACGATGCTCGATCGCGCGAGCCCATGACCCTCGAGGAGGTCGCTGCAAGGTTCGCGGCCGCAGGCATCGCGCCCACCGCGAGCGGCCGCTTGCCTCTCTGAAGCGGTGCAAGCCGGTGCGAGCACCTATTTATCGTCACGGCAATCTCTACGCGTTTGATCCAAACGACGGCGAGGTCAGCTTCTGGCTGTTTCGGCTCGGTCTTAAGCCTACGCGCGGCGCGCCGTTGCGGACGGTCCAGCATCCTTGCGGCCCGCTGCCGTCCACGGATCAACCGGTAACCGTCGCCGCTCTGGACGAGGCATGGCGTGACGGCGTGCGCAGCTCATGGGCGGCTCAGAGGGGTGGCCCTAGCCGTACTCGACCGGCTGCGCAGATACGACACGAGAGCCCAGGAAGCAGTCCGCCAATCGGCACCAACTCGGCCAGTGTCGGTATCAGCGTTGGACGTCATGGCCTGCCGAACTGGGGTCAGGAGTTACGGCAGCGCCCGACGAATCCACGCAGCGCGTGCGCGTTCGGGAGCGCGGATGGTCGTCTCAGACGTCCGACTTCCACGAGGCGCCGCAAAATGCCTGCGTTCGCCGCACGACATCGAAAGGACGCGAACCGCTTGCTCAACGAAGGCCCAATCACGATTGAGGGTGATCTCCATCGTGGACATTGCTCGGAAGGCACGGGAAGCTGCTCGGAGACTCTCCCATGTCGTACGGTCGGCCCGCAGGTCGACTCGCGTCGACTGCAATTTCGCAGCTGCCGCCAGGATGCGACTGGCCGCTCTTGCACGCGGCTCCCAGTTACGCTCGAACGCGGGATTCCAATTGATTAAGGGGAGTCTGCGGTTCGCTCGGGCACCGGATGTTTTGACAGTTTTCTCTGGAGAGAACGGCGGTGAATGCCCAACAGACGCGCCGCCTGTGACACGTTCCCATCGCAATCGGCCAGGACGCGCTGAATGTGCTCCCACTCGACGCGAGCAAGCGGCTGCGGAGCCGGCGCACAGGACAGGCTCGAGCCGTTTGACTCGAAAGCCGCCAAGATCTGATCCGCGTCAACGGGCTTGGTGAGATAGCTGATGGCACCGTTCTTGACGCTCTCCACGGCCGTCGCGATGCTCCCGTACCCGGTGAGCACGACGATCGTCGTCGTCGGATCGAGCGATTTCAACGTTTTGACGACTTCCACTCCCGATTTACCGGGCAGGCGTAAATCCACGAGTGCGAGTTCCGGCGTGTCCATCTCGGCCAGTGCGATGGCTTCGTCGAAGCTCGCCGCACCGACGGCAACGTATCCACGGTGCTGAAAGGCTCGGATCAGCCGCGACCGAAACGGTTGGTCATCGTCCACGACGAGCAGCGTCCGGATGTCGCCTGCGTCGGCTGCGCTCATGTCGTCTGCGACCACGCGGTCTTGATGGGGAGCTCGAGGACGGCCCTCGTGCCGATATCCGATTCGAGCTTCAGCGATCCGCCGAGACGCTCCGCAAAAACGCGCGCAAGGAAGAGCCCGAGGCCCATGCCGCGCCCCGGCTCCTTGGTCGTGTAGAACGGCTCGCCTGCCCGACGAGCAGCTTCCGGCGACAGTCCGGGTCCGTTATCCGCGACGGAGACGCGAAACACGTCCGAAGTGGTCGTCGCCTCGACGACAACCGCTGCCTCTTTACCGTCGCTCGCATCCAACGCGTTGGTGAGCAGCGCGAGGAGCGTTTGAGACAACCCGGCGCGTGGAACGAACACGGGCGCGAAGTCCGCGGCAACATGAACCACGATTCGATCCCCGACGTCGGACGGGAGCCGTGCTCGC
>JBPYEE010000529.1:0-5641 GCA_051985095.1 Vicinamibacterales bacterium
CGTGAACTTCATCCAGTAGGGCTTTCCGAGCGCCGGATCGCCCAGCGCGGCATCGAGCATGCGGATGCCGACGACGCCCAGGCCAAAGCCTGCGATCCCGCTGACCAGCGCAAGCAACAAGCTCTCAACGAGGAGTTGACGCACGATGCGCCAGCGGCTCGCGCCCAACGAGATCCGGACGGCGATTTCAGGCGACCGCCGCGCCGATCGAGCCAGCAAAAGGTTCGCGACATTGGCACACGCAATCAGCAAGACGAACCCGACCGCTCCGAGGAGCGCAAACAACACGAGCCTGATGTTGCCACCCGAGACGCGTTCGTTATAGGTGACGAGCGAGGCGCGAAAGTCCTTGTTGGTGTCCGGATGGTCGCGTGCGAGCTGGGTCACGAGGGTGTCGAGTTCCGCACGCGCCTGCTGCAGCCCCACGCCAGGGGCGAGGCGCCCGATCGCTTGTTGGTTGCGGACGTTCCGTTTGGCCTGGAGGACCGGCGGCGGAAGCTGATTGAAGGGCAGCCAGAGGTCGTTATTGAACGGGAACTTCATCTCCGGCGCCATGATTCCGATCACCGAATAGACGCGGTCGTTGATCTTGATTGCCCGGCCGAGGACCGAGCGGTCCGCCGCATATCGGCTCTTCCACAGACTGTCGCTGAGAATCGCGACAGGCTCTGCGCCCGGTGTGTCATCCTCGGGGCGGAAGTCTCGGCCGAGTTGCGGCCGCTGGCCGATCAATTCGAACAGGTTCGCGGTACCGTAAGTGCCGGTGTACTGCTCGGCGGGATGGTCCTGCTCGCTGACGTTCATCGAGGCGCCCTGCAGGAGCGCCAGGTGCGAGAACGAGCGGCAACCGTCGCGCCAATCGAGGAAGTCCAGCCGGGACACGCCGAGTTGGCGGGCTTTCGCATCGGTCATCCCCAGCGAGATGATGCGGTCGGGGTCGTTGAACGGCAGCCCCCGGAAGACGACGCCGTTGACGAGCGTGAACACCGTGGTATTCACGCTGATGCCGAGAGCCAGGGCGATAGCGGCTACGAGAGCAAACCCGGGGTCCTTAATGAGCAGACGAACAGCGAACCGGAGATCCTGCCAGAGGTTCACCGTTCCTCCTCCGCCCGCCACGAGGGGCGCGCTCCACTTAGACACCTGTGACGTGAAAACAGCCCGCCGGGTTCGGCGCGGTAGCCAGATGCCGCTCTGTCGGTGACCGGCTCCGCTGGCAACGGCCGAGACATCGCAACGACATAGCGGTTACAGGGGTCGGACGGTGCGACTTCACGCGGCGGACCGCACTGTGATCGAGATCGGCGAGACACCGCCGCTCCGTGATGATCGTGGCCCCGCGGTCCGACGGCCGATGGCAGTCCGCGACCTCCGGTCGCGTGTGAGTGGTCAGCCGCTCAGCGGCCGTGCCCTTGACCGGTGCGCGTCAAAATCGCTCTTGGGTCGTCTGCGGCTGACCGATTCACGGTTGTGGCGGCGGGGCGCTCGGGACTCTCTTCGTGCCGCGCAGTTCGGCATCGGCCTGGAGGATGTTGGATGCCGCCTCGTCCTTGAAATAGGCCCATCGGCTGTATTTGGTGCCGAGACGGGGCAATACCGCATCGACAACCGCGCCGCCTGCCTTGCTCTCCGCCTGCGCGTCCGAAACGAACCGTCTCAGCGTCGCCAGGTAATCGCGGAACACGAGCACATCCTCCGCCGTGCCGATGTCGCCGTGCCCCGGCACGAACGTGTAATCGGTGTAGTCGTTCGCCAGCATGTTCAGCGTCTCGATCCAGGGTATCGTCGAGGCGTCGATGGTATTGGGCGCAGTGCTGTGCCAGAAGAGATCGCCGGCGAACGCGACCTGTGCGTCCGGAACAAGAACGACGGAGTCCCCGCCCGTGTGGCCCGGAAGGGTTCGGACCCGGAGGTGTCGGGCGCCGAGATACAGGTCCAGGGCGCCGTCATAGACGGCGGTCGGGGCGACAAGACCTGCGATGAGCGCACGTTGCGCCGGGGTGATGACCTGATGCTGCGCCGCCATCCCCTCGGTGACCAGGCGCAGGTTCTCGGTGTGAATCCAGTCGCGGACGTTCCGCTGCGCGAGGCCTAGCCCGCTGGCCGCGAAGATTCCGTTGCCGGCGACGTGATCGAGGTGGTAATGCGTGTTGATTACAAACCGGACGGGCAGCTTGGTCCGGTCGCGGATCTCCGTCAGAAGCTGTTTGGCCGCGTCCACGCTCGCGAACGTGTCGATCACGACTACCCCGTCGTCCCCGATCACGAACCCGGCGTTCGCGCCGCCAGATGGCTGGGCGTTCGGGTTGTCAATGGCCGCCCACACCCCTGCGCCGATTTGCTTCAGCGTGAACGGCGCCTCCGCGGATCGGGGGCCGCAGCCAGCGGACAACAGGCACAGAAAGAAGGCGGCCATCAGCACAGGAAGCGGCGCCGCGCCTCGGTTCGCGTTCATGGCAGAGGTCTGACGCGGCTCACGGCGACTTTCGGCGATCGCGACTGACGTCGGTCATCGTGCGACACGGAACGCGACATCTTCGTCCTGCGCCTCTGCGGCGCTACGAGCGGACCGCTGCGCGGCGTCGTCCCCAACGAAGCTCCCGAGGGCAATCGTGAGTTCGCGCGCTTCAGGCGATCCGGTCACCGGCAGCTCGATGAGTCGCTGCCCGAACCGATCGAGCAAGGATGCGACCGCGGTCGAATGGAGACTCGCAACGACTCGTACGACGATGGTGTCCATTCGGTGGACCTCACGGCGCGCGACCGGCTTGATGTCCGACCACGCGCGAGCGACACAGTCGGCGGCGACAACATCCCAGGCGTCGACGGGGCCGGCGGCTCGCCGAACGACCTGACCCGTCGCGAATCCAGGGATTCGTTGGCGTCAGGCAGCGAGTCGGTTGAGTGCGTGTTGAATCTCCGGCGCCGCCTCCGCCTTCCCTACGCCAATCGGTAGATCCGCGTGCAAAGAACGACGCGGTACTCGATGTCTTAAGCACGTCCGGGTGTGCTGCGACGCGCGCGCGGCAGCTGCTCGCGGCGACACTGGCGTGCCCGGTGATGGCGCCGGCCGACCGAGCACTCGGATCACGTCGCACACGTGATGGACGAGTGCATCCATGTCGATGACCCTGTCGACGAACCTCACCCGGAGGGATTGGCGCATTTAATCACGAGCGCGTCTCAGTCCCGACATCAAAGGGATGTCACGTTCGTGGCTGAGTTAGTGAGGCTGAGGTACGATTCCCACGGGTGCCTGAAAACTTTCTCGTCATCTGTCCGTACTGTGGCGAACAAGTCGAGATCTACATCGAGCCGGACGTCCGGGGCAGCTTCGTCCAGGACTGCGAGGTGTGCTGCAACCCGTGGCGAGTCAGCGTGCGGGGTCGTGGTGAACGCCGGCGGGTCGAGGTGTCGCGTGCCGATGGATCAGAGTGATGGACGTAACGGACCATTCATCTGGCCGCACAATTCGACCTGCGGCAGATGCCTGGCGCTTTTCGGGCAGTTCTGGGGAGCGTAGCGCTATCGTTCGTCGTCACCCTGTCAGACGAGTGCGGCTGGTTGTCCTTCGGTTTCGCTCGGCGATGACGATGAAATGGAGACGTCACTTGGCTCGTCCGCCGCTGATGACGAAGGGTCGAATCTCCCTGCCGCACGCGAACAGTGTCGCAGAGCGATTCGGTGGAATCGTTGGTTCCGACCGCTTCGATGGCTGGCCACCTGGCATGGGCGCGTCAGCATGAGCGTGTCTCGAACGGGTTAATCGTGATTCGGCAGCATGTCGCGACCGAGGGTGTAGATAGCAGCGTGGTGCGCCGGTAGATCGAGTACCTCGACCGTACAGATCGGAAACCAGTTGGTGGAGCCGAGGCGGCGCGTTCGGACCAGACCGTCCGAGCAACCCGTCAGAACATTTCACAAATGTTGGGTGCGATTGCCGGAGACGTCATCGGATCGGTTCACGAATACCGTGGCACGAAGTCTACGGAGTTTGAGCTGTTCGCCCCAGGCGTGCGGTTCACCGACGACACGGTGCTGGCCGTCGCGGTCGCCGATTGCCTCTTAAACGGGCTGCCCTACGTCGACACGTTTCATGAGTATTTCGACGCGTATCCGAACGCTGGTTATGGTTTTCGATTTTTTCAATGGGCGAGCGCGAAAACTCGTCAGCCCTACAACAGTTACGGGAATGGGTCGGCGATGCGCGTACCGCCGGTCGGGTATGCGTTTGACGCGTTGGACGATGTCCTCGCCGAGGCCGCCCGCAGTGCCGAGGTGACGCACAATCACCCGGAAGGCATCAAGGGTGCCCAGGCGACGGCGGCGGCCGTGTTCATGGCGAGGCACGGTTCGACGAAGCATGACTTGAAGAATTTCCTGGAGCACCAGTTTGGCTACGACCTGGGCGCTCGCCTCGACGACCTGCGGCCGACCTATCGATTCGACGAGTCGTGCCAGGGAACTGTACCCGCGGCGCTCATCGCGTTTCTTGAATCGCACGATTACGAAAGTGCCGTGCGGAAGGCCGTCTCGCTCGGTGGCGACGCCGACACGCTGGCGTGTATCACGGGCGCTGTGGCCGAAGCGTATTATGGCGGCGTTCCACCGCACATCAGGACACCGGCGCTGGAGGCGTTGGATGATCGGTTGCGCCTGGTCGTGCTGCGCTTTTGTGGGCGCTACGGAATCCGCGCCGTCTGACTCACCCGTTGTGGATACCCCTTCGCGGGTCGGTATCGCCCTGACCGGACGGATGAGACGATCGTGAAGTGAAAGGCGGTCCTCGCTGAGAAGCGTCGGCCGTCCGGCAGCCGAGTCGCGACATGACGAAAATCCGGAAGACGACCGCTCGGTGTTTGAGTTCGATCGGAAACAACGGCACGGCGATGCTCGCGCTCACACGATAGACGTCACCTAACCGAGCGACGCCTGGATCGGCCCGGCCGGTCGCGGTGACCAGCGCGAAACCGGCTGCTGGAGGTTCAGGTTCGGTTTCATGAGGTCGCAGTGAGACCGTTGCGGCGCTGGTTGGAAGACGATAGAGCGCGAGATACGCCGTCGGGTCTGACAACGCGCGTTCCCGCAACGTAGCGGCGCTTTTGGTCCTTTTTGATGGAGGCCTTTGCGCTCTTCTCGGTCACTACCCTCGGACTTCCGAGTATTGGGGTCAGGGCGTTTCCGAACGGCCTCACGCGCTCCGAAAAGACCCGGGTTTGCCCGGCGAGCGTTTTTGTCGTTCGTTGTCGGCGCGTTGGTTATGATCGCTACACGATGTCATCACCCGAGTGCGCCGGCCGGCGTCGACTGCTCCAGGCGGGCCTGGCCGCCGGAGCGAGCGTCCTCCTCTCACCCTGCATCGTGGTCGGCGCTCAGGAAGACGCCACTTCGGTCCGCCCCAAAGAGGGTGATCTCCTCGTGAAGGTTGACGATCCGCAGCATCGCCCTTTGCGTCCCACCGATATTTCGTTGAACGCGCGGCAGACTGCGGCATGGGCCATGGATCCAGGGGATCAGACGGTGCGAAACGGGTCTCGGCTGAACGCGGTGATCCTGTTGCGGCTGGACGAATCGGCGCTCGCGCCGGAGACGCGCGCGCGGGCGGCCGACGGCGTCGTGGCATATACGGCGATCTGCACGC
>JBPYEE010000530.1:0-5336 GCA_051985095.1 Vicinamibacterales bacterium
TCCACCGCTTACGCCATTCGTTCTGTTCACATTTGGCGATGCGCGGTGCACCCGCGCGATCGATTCAGGAGCTCGCTGGGCACCAGGATCTCTCGACGACCCAGCGGTACATGCATCTCAGCCCCGCGGCGATCGAGAGCGCGATTCGGTTGCTGGACACCCCGCCCAGCCCCGAAATTTTTGGCAACATGTTGGCAACGGGATCTACCGAAACGCCAAAGTCGTTTCGGTAGAAGGATTTAGTTGGCGGGGTCGACGGGACTCGAACCCGCGGCCTCTGCCGTGACAGGGCAGCGTTCTAGCCAACTGAACTACGACCCCAAATCTGGCGCTGACTGGGCGGTACAGGATTCGAACCTGTGGCAGCCGGCGTGTAAAGCCGGTGCTCTACCACTGAGCTAACCGCCCACAGGATCCGACTGCAAGCGCTGCACTCGCCACTAAAACATACCATTATACGTTGCCTTCAGAACGAGCAGCAACCACGCCAACACAAGTCCGACGACCGCGCGCGGTTCATGGTTGGCGATCGCCTGCGCGAGGCTGAACGGACGATGCGCGCTCGTGTCGTGACCCAACTGGCCGCGCTTGAATCGATCGTACCGTTCGCCGAACGTTCGACGAAGGGCCGCCTCTTCGCTCCTGATCGCTGCAGTCACCGTCAGCGCGAGATAGACAGCGATCAATCCGATTGCGAGCATGCTGTGCGAGGCGATTCCAACCCCGAGACCCATCAGCGACGAGCCGACGTACAGCGGATGCGAAAACCATCGATATGGACCAGACGTCGTGACCTCACGCGCTTTGTTCAAATGGCCCGCTGCCCAGAACCGAAGTGACTCGCCAACCGCGGCGATGGCGAAACCAACGACCAGCGACGCTGTCGTCGGTCCCGCGACGAGCACCACCAGTGTTGCGAAGACCCAGCCCAGGGCCACGCGGAATCGCGCAAGGAGCTGCATCGGGATCGAGGGCGCGCGATTAGACACGGCTCGGCTCGCGTGCGAGCCGCCGCTCCGCCGCGGCCACCACTTCCGGGACGTCGATGTCGAGCAGGCACATGCGCTCGCGCCGACACCGACGCAGGTGATGGCACTGACATGTCGCATCCCGCGACACCGTGACGTCGAACGGCGACAACGGTCCATTGCGCGACGGCCGCGTCGGTCCATACAGCCCGACGATGGGAGTCCCAACCGCCGACGCGACGTGGATCGGGCCGGTGTCGCCCGAGATCATCAGCGTCGCGCCGCGCGTCAGCGCGACCAGATCGGCGATCGACGTTTCGGGAGCAAGGCGCGCCGCGTCGCCGGCTGTGGCGACGACCTCTTCGGCGACCGAGCGTTCACCGGGCCCCCACAGCACCGCGGATCGCAATCCCGCGCGCGCATACAGTGCACATGCTAGTGCGGCAAAACTGGACGGCGGCCATCGTTTGTTCGGCCATGCCGCGCTTGGATTAATCAGCACGTACCGCCCACCGGTCTCGCGCATAACGCACGCAGCCACCTCCGATGGAACGAGTTCAATTGGGAACTCCGCAGTCGCACCGCGAATGCCGATCGTTTCGAGGAGCGCGAGATTGACGTCCACGACGTGGCGCGTCTCGTCGGCCGCGTAAACACCTCCACGTCCCGCGTCGAACGCATCGGTGTAAAACAGCCGCGCGAGCCGCTCGCGAGCGTAGCGCGACGAGAAGCCAACGACTCGACGAGCACCGGAGCTGCGCGCGAGCATCGCAGATTTGATGAGCCCCTGCAGATCGAAGACCATGTCGTAGCGTCCGGCCCTGAGCTCCCGGACCGCGGTCAGCAACGACGATCCGCTTGGACCGGCGCGACCAGACGCGTCAGACTCTCGACGCGTCGACGGTCGATCGTTGATTGCCAGCCGACGATCGATGACCGGCACGAGGTCGAGGATTTCACGGTGCTTCGCGCTCACCAGCCAGTCGATGCGGGACTGCGGAAACGCCCTGCGCAGGGCGGCGGCGACTGGAATCGCATGGATGATGTCGCCAAGAGCGCCCAGCCGCACGATGAGTAAGCGTTTCATGGTCGCGCGATCCTGTCGATCAGATCGCGGCTGGCATGACGCTTGGGATCGCCGACGATCGTGGTGCGTCCGCCGTATCCGGCAACAACGGCGCGCTCCGGGACTGAGTCAACGGTGTAATCCGTACCTTTGCAGTGCACATCCGGCTTGAACCGTGTCAGCAGACGCTCCGCCGTTTCGTCACTGAAGATCAGGACGTAGTCGACGCCACGCACGGCGGCGACCAGCTCGGCTCGATCAGCCGCCGGCATGATCGGCCGGCTCGGCCCCTTCAACCTGCGTTCCGAGCCATCGTCATTGACGGCCACGATCAGCCGATCTGCTTCCGCGGCGGCGCCTTGCAGATACCGGACATGGCCCACATGCATGAGATCGAAGCATCCGTTGGCAAACCCGATCGTCCGGCCCTCGGCCCGGTCGCGTGCCACAACGTCGGCGAGCTGCTGCTCTGAGAGGATCACGTCCGCCGGCCCTGCGCGGGACCATCCTGCGACCAGTTCTCGACCGTCGTATCGTGATCGCCTTCGATCGCGGCCGACAGTTCCGACGCCGCCACCGTTGCGGTTCCACGTTTCATCACCACAATGCCACCGGCGTAGTTGGCAAGGCGTGTCGCTTCGTAAAACGAGGCGCCGGCCGCGAGCGCTAATGCGACCGTCGCAATCACCGTATCACCTGCTCCGGTCACGTCCGCAACCTCGTCGGATCCGAAAATCGGGACGTGCACGGTTGGCTGGTTCGGCTGAAACAGGGCCATCCCCCGGCTGCCACGCGTGATCAAGACGGCTTTCATCGCGGTCCGCTTGAGCAGCGTGCGCCCGGCCTGCTCCAGGGCATCCGGGTCGTCATTGATGCGGATGCCAAGGAGCTGCTCGACTTCGGATTCATTGGGCGAACAGATCGCCAGGGCGCGATAGTCAAGCAGCCGATAGCGTGAGTCGAGCAGGACCGGAATCCGTCGTCGGCGCGCTCGTTTTGCGACTGCCCGCTGGACTGCCGCGGCGACCTGCGACGTTACCAGATTGGATCCGTAATCGGACAACAGCACCGCATCACAGCCGTCAACCGCCGGCTCGATTTTACGCGCGAGCGCGGCGCTGACGGCCGCGTCGAGTGGCCATCCGCTCTCGCGATCGATCCTGACGATTTGTTGTCGCGCTGCATGCACGCCACCGGCGAGGATTCGCGTTTTGACGGGGGTGCGATACGCACGCGACCGGATGATGTGCGTCCGCTCGACGCCGCGCCGGAGGCTCGCGACGAGGCGACGGCCTTCGGGGTCCGATCCAACGATACCTGCAAGCCTAACGCGGCCGCCGAGCGCAGCGACGTTATTTGCGGCATTCGCCGCGCCGCCCCCGACAATCGCCGTGGCGTCGTATTTCAGGATCAGCACCGGCGCCTCGCGCGACACCCGGGTCACCTCGCCGTAAATGAATTCGTCAGCGATGAGATCGCCGATGACGAGCACGCGGCGGTTGGAAAACCCGTCGACAAGCGCGAGCAGCCGCTGTTTACGTTCGGCCTCGCCGGGCAGGGGATGCACGCTACGTGCGATCAACATTCGTCAATATCCAGCTCGCGGCGGCGGCGAGATGGTCAACAGTCGCGTCCGGATCGGGACCTCGTCTCACCCGAAACGAGGCGCCGCCATTGCCGACAAGCACCGCCCGGGCACCGGCCGCGCGGGCCGCGGCCACGTCCGACCAGGCATCGCCGACCAGCACGGAGCGCTGCGGATCCAGCCCCAGATCACGTGCTGCCCGCTCGATCAAACCACCCGCCGGCTTGCGGCAGTCGCATTGCTGTCGGTACCGTGCGACTGACCCTTCGGGATGATGCGGACAATAGTAATACGCGTCGATGCGCGCCCCGCCGTCGGCCAGCCGCCGGTCGAGGGCGCGGTGTGCCTCGTGCACCAAACGCTCCGTCAACAGGCCACGCGCTATGCCCGATTGGTTCGTAACGACGACCACCGGAAATCCGGCCTGATTGAGCGCGCGAATCGCATCGACGCTCCACGGGTACCAGGCGATCTTCTCGAGCGCATCGAGATAGCCGACATCCTCGATGATCGTTCCATCACGGTCAAGAAAGACTGCGGGGGTCAATGATTCACGAGAGTCGGAGAGGTTCGCCGGACCGACGACACAACGGTTTCCACGTCGATGCCGCGCAGGCAACGATGATCGAGCGGGCATTCGCGCAACATACACGGACGACACCAGACTGGAAAGGTCAGGACTGCGTGTTGCGCGCCCAGCGGACGGGTTTCAGCGTCGCGTGTCGGGCCGAACAACGCCGTAACCGGAAGCCCGACGGCAGCTGCCAGATGCATTGCGCCAGAATCATTCGTGACGAGCGTACGGCAGTGGGATAACACTCCGGCGAGCAACGGCAAGTCGGTTTGGCCGACCAAGTTCAGGATCGACCGGGGTGCCCCCACAAACCGTTGACCGACCCGCGCGGCGGTCGGCGCATCGGCGGTGGTCCCGATCATCACGGTTTGCACCCCATCGCCCGCCAGCGACGACGCTAGCTCTGCGAACCGTTCGGGTGGCCACCGTTTCGCACCCCCGTAGGCAGCACCCGGTGCAATAGCGACTAGGGGTGCACCGAACGTCCAACCACTCGCCACCAGCAGCGCGGCGCCGCGTCGCCCGATGTCGTCGCTGACCCGCACGCGCGGCTCGTCATCGGATCCGGGAAACCCGAGCGCGGCCACAAGCGCCCGATAGTACTCGACCTGATGGAGTCGCCCAGGTGGAACGATTGAACGTGTGAGCAGCGGCGCCCGCCACTGCGTGCGAAAGCCCCACCGCTCGGGGATCCGCGCGGCCGCGGCCATCAACGCCGCGTGCATCGAGTTCGGCAACAACAACGCGACGTCAAATGCGCCGGCGGCGAGCGCCAACGCTCTCCTGCGCCAAGAGGTCGGATCGATCGGGCGCATCGCCGATCGGTCGAGGACCACCGTGTCGTCGACACTCGGCACCAACGCGAACAACGGGGCGATTGATGGTCGCGCGGCGACGACGATCGTCGCATCCGGCATGCCCCGACGTACGGCGCCGATCGCCGGAAGCGCCATGACCGCGTCGCCCAGCCAATTGGGCGCCAGGATGACCATCCGCTTCTGCATGTGGTACGGTTTCTGTCCCGATGCCGACGTTGACAAACCCTCTGGTCTCGGTTGTGCTGCCGTCGGTAACGAGCGTACCACGATCGAGGAAATCCTTCGCCGTGTGCTGGCCGTTCCACTCCGGATCGAGCTCATCATC